>NZ_JCAPET010000071.1:0-15556 GCF_059735245.1 Gorillibacterium sp. sgz306347 | reverse complement strand
TACGAATCAAAAGGTCGGGAGTTCGAATCTCTCTGGGCACGCCATTTACACTTATCCCAAAACGTTCATTATGCCGGTGTGGCGGAATGGCAGACGCGCGCGACTCAAAGTTACTCGTCATATTTTCGTCATGTTATGCACTAATTTGAACGCCGATTGTACGTTTGTACAGTCGGCTTTTTCGTGTTCATAAAGCGCAGTATAAAGCGCGATGAAATACGTAGCCGCACGCGACCTCAGCGAAAGTAAATCGCAGGAGGCGCGGTATGGGACGAAGGAAAAACGTTTTAACTCAAGAGGAGTTACTGCCGGATCATAAGCCGATATATCCCGTAGATGACATCGAAAGCGCGATCGACTTATTCATGCGCGACGGACGTATACGCAATATCAGTGCGGATACGGCGGCGTTTTACCGCCAAGAGTTAAACAAGTTTAAGCGTATATTAGAGAGCAGTATGTAGACACGACGCCGTCTATGAGATGATCACGAAGAAGACAATAAAGGGGAACGTGATACTGTATTTAATGGACCTTGGTAATAAGGGGGCGTCAATTAACTTTTTGTGCACTCAGAATATGTTGTGCTAAATGAGATCGCTGATATGAATACGCTTGGTAAAAGTTGGGGGTATTACTACCTAACATCTACACAGAACGCCTTATTTGATGTCTCTATTTGAGGATAGGTTGTTTGTAACAGAAATTGGTGACGGTAACGAGGGGCGTTTGCACCAGGCGACATCACATCTTCGTCAACCATAACCCATTTCAAGTTTGATGGCTGGGCAGATGATGACGATATGAATACTACCCTGAATAATGATAACATGGAAAATCTATGTTAAAGTTAGATAGAGATTCTACATCCAGGGATTGGTGGTGGCTAAAGTGCAAAAATGTTTCAAAACCATACTGTTCATACTTTGCATATTAATGACTTCTGCGTGTGTAAATCGGGGGAACGAAGACCCACTAAACGCTTTAACTCTGGTAAGTCCGCAAGAAGAATGGAAAAAAACTTTACTTTTGCCCACACACATTAATAAGGTTGGAGACACTTACTTTATCGTCGATTTGAAGCATGGCCGCATTATTTATAACGATAATATAGAAACCAACATATCCAAGTGGAAAACTATGATGGATGATACTAATGGCGGACACAGTATTGCAAGCGATGGGCAAATTTACTTACATGATGACACAGAGAATGGTACTATCAGGATTTTTACAAAAGATGGTGACGGATTTAAACAAACACAAACATTCGAAGGCGGCATCAGGCCACATTATGTTTTGTATGATGAAGATACGAAATTGTTTTACGTGTTAAGTTCAAGGGACGGAACAGTTAGGGTCCTGAAGAATAACGGAGGTGTTGCGGAAGTTGTTAACACAACCCAAATAGATGTAATTAAAGAGGCATACGTAAGGTCATTTAACATAATTGATGGTTATATGTACCTTATTTCTGGCACTGGTTATATCTATAAAACAGACTATAAAGGCTTTAAGTTTAATGTCGTAGATGAATACCAGGTGCCAATAAACATTACGGAAATGAACTTTATAACTAAAATTGGAAGTTATTTTTACCTAACATCCACTCAAAACAACGTTGGCGAGATAGTTCCCGAGTTCATTAGAACAAAATCTTTAGATAGACTAATAAACAATGAGTACGAAGACTTATATGATATGTTTGGTTTCGAAGCTACGCCATATTATATCTCTTCTTTTGACGACAAATTTTTTATCACCGAGATAGGCGAAACGAATGGAATCAAAAGTTTTGAGGTTAAGGACGATAAGATAAATAATATTACAAATGTTTATCAATTCAAGGAGATTGTAGAACGCCCGGCAAATTGACACAACTCAAAGCGCCCTCGGGTAACTCCGTAGGCTATTTGTTTGAAAGGCGGTAGATAACGTTTTTAACAGGTCCGCATTTAACCGCTCTCCGATCAACTAACGCAGACGATACGTTAAGCTTCCGCATGCCTATGTCCAGCGCTGGTTTTCCTGAAAGCTCCCGTTGAAAGGCTACGTATAGGACGAACGTGGCCAGTTCTGCGTAATTAAGAGCCGGGGCCGGACGCGTGAAGACCGCAAATTAACCGCAGTTATCACGTGTACGCATGTCATGCTTACGCTTGCTGAGGTAAAAATCCCGTACTCCTCACATATTACGGAGGGGTACGGGTATTCATTATCGCAGCTTACGGCGATCATACAAGCGGTAACGGGTGTTCGTGATCCACGACACGTTCGACTTAGCGGACGTTTTCGATTGGGGGCGGACTAACGTCTCGAAGCGCTGAACGCGGCGCTCCCGCTATACGGCGCGGAAGTGGGGCCGGATAACTACACACTACACATCTGCAAGTCGATTGGCAATCAGACACAGCCGTACGAGTATAGGTTCGGGAAAAATATCGCAAGCGCAACGTTTAACGACGACGGCCGCTCGCTGTGTACACGTCTTTATGCGGAAATGAAAGACTCGCAGCGATTGAGAATGTGTTTAGCGCCGGCCGTATCGGCACGGATGTATTTGAGGCTTTCGCAAAGCAGGCGATCTCGGGTATTACGAATAGTAAGACGGAGTTGATATATCCGGAAACTGGCACGTACACGAGAGAGCCGACATACTGCGAGCGCTCGATAACGAGATTGACCCGGCACTCGCGGAATACGAAGCCCACCCGGAAGGTGGCGACTAACGTAGAACAAACGATATGGGCGGAGATTGCCCAAAACGGAATCTTCGCGCTCGCCGCCGCCGTTGTTGCGTACGCGCTGTGGAAGCAGAAGCAACGTATCGCAGACGAGGCGAAAGCGCGGGAGGAACGAAATAGTGCGGAGGCTAGGACGGAGCGCGACCGGCTCCACGCGGAAAAATCGCGCGGGAAGACCGCTTGATGAAGCTGGCGGAAGGTTTGACGGAGCGGTTCGAAGTATTGGCGAAGCAATGCGACGGGCTGGCTTCGGATGTGCACGACATTAAAGAAAAGATTTACCGTTAATGGACCAATCGAAACGCAGGATATTCTCACACTTGCGGCGCTCGTCGCTGCGTACGTCGGTGTCGTCAAAGGATTCGGTATTCCGAAAAAATGGACGCATCTGGTCGCGATCGGCATCGCGGCTATCTTCGTTTTGCTTCCGGACGTAGTACAGGACAAACTTGCGTTTATCACCGTTGTCTGACTAACGGCGTCGGGCGCGTACAATTACGTTAAACCTGGTGACCCCAGCAACCAACCGAAGAAAGGCGGCAAGTAACGCATGAAAATAGTAATTGACGCAGGCCACGGCACGCAAACGCCCGGCAAGCACTGCCACAGCGTAGTCGTCTGGTACGTGCGCGATGGGCTCGCGAAATTTAACGGAGTTGAGAGGTTACTTACACACGCTGACGATGGGGCGCGGGACGTGCCGATAAACGAGTGATACAAGTACACTAATTCGTGGGAAGCGAATGTCTTCGTATCGATCCACGCTGACGCGTATGGTAGTGGCTGGATGGACTAGCGCCGGCGGAATTACATCGCTCGTCGATTACCGTAAACCCACGGAAGCCGTTAACCTGGCGCAGACGTTGCGAAGGAAACTCGTAGCGGCTACGGGCCTTAACGATCATGGGATGATGTACCGTGATAGTGTCGGCGTGCTAAATTATACGAACATGACTTCCGTACTCGTGGAGTGCGTATTTATGACGAATAAAACGGAGGCCGCGCTCCTCAAATCGGACGCTTAGCGCCGGAAATGCGCGGACGCTATCGTTGCTGGGCTCACGGAGTTTTACGGACTCAGGCGGAAGGAGGACACGAAAGTGGAGACTAAGCCCGACGTTGAAGTACCGCGATGGAAACGTGATATTTACGCCAATGCGTTGAAGGCCGGCATTATCACGTCCGACGAGTAGTTGGCGAAGATAGGCGAGCCGACTCAGGTATGGCTCGTGTTGGCTGCGGCATTGAATGCGAGGGAATAACGAAAAGATCGTAACCTTTGCGGAGTGAATTCGTTTGGGTTACACCCTATTTTTTCGTTTATAAGCTTGACAATACGCCATGTTTGCGGTATATTATATATCGCTGTGGCGCGTACGACTACGGCTGCGCACGATTCGTTTACGTCTAATTTGCCGTCGATTGACCGCAAATCGTACGATGTAAACCGAATAAAGCGCGGTACAAACGCGGAAATAGCGCACAGGATATGCCGGTGTGGCGGAATGGCAGACGCGCGCGACTCAAAATCGTGAGGGAAACCGTGGAGGTTCGAGTCCTCTCACCGGCATCAACGAAAGCTTATGAAATTGTAACCAAAACAATTTCATAAGCTTTTTTATATTTAGATTGCCTTTCGCATCATCTTACAAATGAATCATACAAACCTCCAGTTATTATGTATATTAGTCGGGCGGCGGTGCTTCTTACATGGATAAACACTGTTAAATCCTTTTGTAATCTGCATGGAGGAGCAGTCAATGAGTAAAAGACCATCATTAAAAGTATTCATCCCCATCCATTTGTATGAAAATGGCCTTATTAAAAATAGGTCCGGCTTCTGCCAATGCTGCACGGCAAAGCAGTAAGCCAATAAAATATACGACAATGTATTGCGAAGAGTCGGTAAACTGTCTTTGTTTGGAATGCTTCGCGAATGGAACGGCCGCCGAGAAATTTAATGGTACTTTAATTCAGGATACAGAAACAAACAAAGGACCAGGTGAAGATTGATGAATTGTTCAAAAGAACACCAAAGCTATGTCAGCTGGCAAAGAGATATTGGCTTGCCTGCTGCGAGGACTTTTGTGCGTTTTTTGGCGATGTTGGAACAAAGGAATTAGAGGAAATGGGTATTGGCAGGACCGGGTTTTGCTGTGTCCGTGGGAGAGGGGATTTTTCTATAGCAATGGGACATGAAAAACTTATTACTCCATAGGACATGCGAAGGATATTTGTGTCTAATTTGTGTCATTGAATGTCGTGTGCTGTATTTTGCATCTGCTCAAAGCCTTACCTAATGAGGGGGAGTTCAGGAGAACTTCATCCTCTGTACAGAGCGGAAGCACTTTTCCAATTGATGAGTGCTTTATGGCCCATTCGGCTGGGAGGCCTCCCCGGTGGGCTTTTGCTTTTATCAGAAAAGGAGGAAAAACAAAATGGCGCAAGACATCAGCAAAATCGAATTGGGGCCCGCAGTGGTGGAGTATGGCGACGGGGCTGATAAAGTCACGTTTGAAACCACGATCGGCGGGGTGGTATTGACGACCGAAACCACCTACCGGGACCAGCTCACCGATCAGACGGGGACCACGCCGGTCAGCAAACGCGTCACCGGCCGTTCGGCCAGCGTTACGATTCCGTTCGGGGAGTATCAGCTTTCCGTGATCTCGAAAATTATGGCGGGTGCGACGACGGTTACCAACGGCAACGCTTCGAAAATCGAAATTAAAACGGGCGTCGGCGTCAATCTGCTGGACCTGGCCAAAAAGGCCGTGATCAAGCCGCTGTCTCATCTGGGCGATCCTGCGTTTTGGGTGACGCTGCCTCTGGCCTACCCGGAAACCGACCTCAGCTATTCCTACAACAATGAAAACGAACGGATCACGAACGTAACCATTCGCTCGACGCCGGACGACCAGGGGAACATCCTGATCCTCGGCGACGAAACGGTAACGGCAACCCCTTAACGGGGCGGCGAAATAAGCTGGGCGGCGGACTCTTCCGTCGCCTTTTTCCATTCGGAAGGAGAGAAGAATATGCGGCTGAACAAGCGCTTGGCCACAGACAGTATTACATTCGGGGAAGGAGGAGATTCGCCCAAAAAGGTCCGTGTCCGGAAAATCACCGTGGGTCAATGGCAGGATTTGTTTGGCGTCGTCCAAGCTCTCCCCCAACTGATTATTTCCGTCATGGGAGCTCCTCAAGCGGAGCGGGTCGGGTTCTTTGTGGTTGCACTGAAGGAATCGCTGGATGACGTCATGCGGATTGTCTCCCTGCTCACGGGCATCGAAGAGGACTGGCTGCGGGAAAACGCGGCTCTTGATGAGATCGCGACCTTTTTTATCGAAACGGCAAAGGCGAACAATTTTGGGGCGCTGCTAAAAAACGTGCAGAGCGTTCTCAGGCTTCCGGCCGAACCGGGGAGACCGGGGCAGGAGGACGCACTTTAACCGTAACGGAGTTTTTTACGGACTGCGCCGTCCGGCTGGGCAAGACGCAGGTGGAATTTGAGGAAGGCTATTACGTCATGGACCTTTTGGATGTGCTGGAAGCCCATAAGAGGCAGCAAGCCGAAGGAGCCATGCAGGATCTGAACACGGCCATTATTTCGCAAACAACGGATAAGGATGCATATCGCCAATATGTGGACCGGCTGCAAAAACAAGCAGGGGCTGAACGGGACAACAAGCCGAAGTTTGACGAAGCCGGCTTCCAGGCGATGAAGTACCGGCTGCGAACCGGGCAATAAGCCTTTTCGAAAGAGGCAAGCAGACAGCCCGAAAGAGGGTGAGGAAGATAAACGGAACAATGGATATAGGAACAATTTACACCGTGTTGCAGGCCGCTCTGGACAAGTATTTGGCGGGGGTCGACAAGGCAATTGCCAAAACACGGGAGCTGGCCGAGGCGGGCAAGGATATCGGCAAGCTGTCGAGCCAGTTTGAGGGCGCGGCGGATTCCGCGGAAAAAAGCAAGGAAAAGATCCAGGCGGTCGGACAAGCCTGCCTGGGACTTGCTGCCAATTTGGCGGCACTCGCGATGAAGGCGGTCAATACGGCCTCCGAATTTGAAGACTCGATGGTCCGCATGAAGACCGTCACGAATGCAAACGGCCAGGATTTGGAGCAGCTTCGGCAAGCCGCCCTGGAGTACGGGTCGGCGACCGTTTTCAGTTCCGCCGAGGCGGCGGATGCGATGACGAAACTGGGGCGGGCGGGATACTCCACCAAGGAAATTATGGCTTCCATGCCCGGCGTTCTTGCGCTGGCTGCGGCTTCTCAGACGGACCTTGGGATGGCTGCTGATTTTACGACCTCCATATTGCGTGGATTCGGGCTCGCTGCGGACGAGAGTGGACGGGTCGCGGACGTGCTCGCGAAAGCCTCAATTGATTCGAAGGCAAACGTAACCGAGCTTGGAACGGCGTTAAACGACGTAGCGCCTGTTGCAGCCAATATGGGCATCTCCCTGGAAGAAACCACGGCCGCCATAGGGGAATTAGCGAACGCGGGAGTAAACGGAGAGCAGGCCGGTTCACAATTGCGTGAAATTTTGCTTTCGTTGGCTTCTCCGAGTAAAGAGGCTTCTTTTTACATGGAGCGCATGGGTGTATCGATAAAGGATCAGGCCGGGCAAATCCTCCCGCTTTCGGATATCGTCGGCCAGCTGCAAGGCGCCTATGAGAGGATGACGGAAGCTCAGAAAGCCGATGTTGCCGCAACCTTGGTTGGTCAAGACGCAGCATCCGGCTTTATTACCTTGATCCAGAATGGGCAGGCTGCGATGGAATCGTACACCACCTCGCTCCAAAACGCCGGCGGGACGGCCGAAAACGTAGCTGCCGTTCAACTCGATACGTTTAGAGGGAGCACAGAGCAATTGAAGTCCGCGCTTGAGGGGGTGGGGATCTCCGTCGGCGACGCGCTGATTCCGGCGATTCGCGGCGCAGCCGAAATTATAACGAAGCTGCTTAACGGATTTAACTCCTTAAGCCCTGCGCTGAAAACGGCGATTACAATAGGCGGTGCTACGGCTACGGCGCTTATTGCGGTTGGCGCTGCGGTTGGCGGACTAATCGTCTTAATTAACTCGTTAAAAGGTGCAATGGTTGGGCTCGGGGTCACGGTCAATACAATGTTTCCGTGGCTTGGCGCGATTGTGCTTTTGATTACGGGAGTATCGGCTGCCGTCGGGTATTTTTCGGGGAAATCAAAAGAGGCCGCTGATGCCGTCAGAGAACACGAAGAGGCGCAGCGAGCGCTTAATGAACTGCTTGAAAAGTCTCCGATGTCGCGTTCGGTGGCGGACCTTGAAGAACTGCGCAGCAAGATTACAGAGGTTACGGACGTCCTTCATGATCGCGAAGAACTGGAAAATCGCCTTGCGGAAGCGGAAGCGAAAGCGGACAAACTAACCGGAAATGAATGGAAATATGGCGAAGCTCTAGCTGAAGAGATTAATGCAATTAAAGAAGCGTTAAAGGAGGTCGACAACCTTCTAAAAGAGATGGGTTACGATGGTTTTGAGGATGCCACGCAAAAAGTCGGGACAATGCGTAAAGAGGTAGAGCAGTCGACGCTAGCGCTGTTTCATGAGAGGGAAGCAGAACTTGCTAATATAGCTGCTAAAAACGAAAAGGTAACGTCGATGGAAAATGCCCTCGCGCGTTATAAAGAACTGTCCGCACTGGAGGAACTTAACGCGGTACAAAAGCAGGAACTCGTCGACCTAACAAAGACGCTCCGTGATGAATATCCGGCGCTCAGCCACGAGCAGGATAAAAACGGAAAAATCCGGATAACGAACATCGGGGTCATAGAAGACCAGATCGCCGCAGACCGAGAGTGGGTTACCAATGCCGGCAAATCGCAGAAAGCGTTTGTAGACGGTCTCATAAACATCACAAAAGCACAAAAAGCTGCTGTTGACGCGCAAATTGTTGAGTACGATCGTCTTCTTGCGAAAATGGCCGAGTCAGACGAGTATTATAACGACGCCGGCATTGCGATGAATAGTGCTTCCACAGGCGTATTCAAAGCTAGACGGAACGCCTACATCGAGCAGGGGAAGTCAGCAGACGCGATAAAAGAGATGGAGCAGACGGCGGCGCGACTCGAGAAGGGATACTATAGTCTTGGCGGGACAGGATTCGAAGACCCTATCAATACTGACAAGCCGGACGAGGGCAAAGGCGGCGGCGGTCAAGCATCCGGCAAAACTGCGGAGGAAATCGAAGCCGAAGCCCGAAAGAAAGCCTACGATGACGAAATTGCAATGATCCGTTTCCGCACGGAATACTACGATTGGTCGGTAGAGGAGCAGATTAAGGCATACGAGCAAGCCGGTAAAACCCATAAGGAGTATTTAGAGAAGAATGTCGAGGCAAAGCGGGAATATTTTCTGCAAGTCAAACGGCTCCAAGAAGATTCCGCACAGTCCCGATATGAGTTCTCGACGACCGTTATCGATCAGGAAATGCGACGCATGGAAGACGCCGGCAAGAACGAATACGAGATGGCTAACCAAAAGCTATTTCTGTGGACGCAGGTTCGGAGCCGGTATAAGAAGGATAGCGACGAATACAAGGCGGCCGATGAGCAGGTTTATCAAGCCCGGAAGGAAAAAGCCGCAGCCGCAGCGGAATTGACGCGCAAAACCTATGAAGACCGGGTGCGGGCAATTGAAGACGAAATGAGACGCATGGAAGTGGCCGGAAAGTCCGAGGCTGACATCGTGAAGTACCGCTTAGAACAATGGGCGCAACTTGCAAAGGATTATGCTGGTAATGCTGAGCTTATGAAGCAGATAGACAAAGAAATGTTCTCAGCGCGAAATGCACTCGCGGACCAAACGGCCAAACTCGGAGAGGATTACGTAAAAGCGCAGAAAGACGCGATTAGCAAGGCGAAGGACGCGGAACTTAAAGCACTAAAGGACCGTAAGGCTGCGGTAACCGACCGGTATCAATCGGAAATCGACGCAATCCAAGAGCTCCGTGACCGTATGAAGGAGTTTAACGCCGACGCCGACTACGAGACGCAGCTTGCAGAAAAACGCGCACGACTTGCGTCATTACAATCCGCCGTCGGTCCGGAGGGTATTGCGGAACGTGAAGCGTTGCAAAAAGAAATCGATCGGATGCAGCTCGAACACGAGCGGGAACTCGTCGACCGTTCGCTCGCCGCGCAGCAAGACGCGTTAAAGGATCAGCAGACGGCAGAGGAAAAGGCGTACGACGACCAAATTACGCGCACAGAGACACAGTACGCCGCGTTAATCGGCGCGTTTGATTCGTACTCCGGCAACGTCAAAACGATTGAAACGGCAATCGCGGATTTCCGCATTACGGAAGCTGGCCGTGCGAATACGCAAATTCTCTCGGACCTTGACGCATTTCTCACGCAATATAACGAAAAAATGTCATCGCTCATAAAGGCGGAAACCGATGCAGACACGATTCGGTATAACGCGAACGGTAAAGCGTGGAACGAAGCGAAGGCTCGCGGAGACAAAGAGGAGATGGCCCGGCTCCATGCAGAAAACCAGGCGCTACGCGACAAATACGGTATGCCGTTGGATATCGGCAAACTCGTTATCCCTCAAGATTATGGGGTAAAATCCTTGTCCGTCCCGTCGTCGGTCGTGTCCGAATTTGTTGCGCCTGCCCGCGTTGTTGAACGAACAGCAGTTGCGGCGACCGTAACGAATATCGTCAACAATATCGATATGAGCGCGGATAGCGTCGAGATTGCGGACCAACTTGCAGCAAAGACGTTTTACGGCGAGCGCGAACGGTTGGCTCAACGTCTGTATGCTACGGGAGGGAAAACGTTATGAGCACGGACTATGACGTAAAGGTAAACGGCGTGTCCGTGCGGACGTTGGGGGCTTCTTTGTATGAGCGTAGACTTCCGGTCCTCCCGGCAACACGCGAGCAAACCGTAGAACTAGCGGGCGTTGACGGCGTGCTTGATTTCGGCGCATCCTACGGTCCGCGATCGGTTGGCCTGACGCTCGAAATTACAGCGGGACCGACGTACTATCACGCCACGGTCGCGCAGATTGCCCGCATGTTTAACGCCAAGCGCGGGCTTTTAACGTTGGAGTTTACGGACATGCCTAGCAAGTTCTACCGCTGCGTATACGCAGGCACGCTCGGTAACAGCGGTGGAATCGGGTCACGCCTTTTTGACGTCGAGCTCCGGATGAACGACCCTTGGCCGGTCGGCCCCGAGCAAGTAATGGAGTTGATGATTGCAAACGATCCTCAGACAATCATCGTCAAGTCTAACGGAGACGTCGCGGCTGAACCCGTTATCACGCTCGTTAATACGGGAGCCAACGTAATCCACGGATTTATGCTTACACACGAATACACGATAAATTAACGGAGGTTAACGAAAATATGGCGATGCAAATTTCAAATTATTTGTCGGCCGTGCTTTTGAACGAAATTTTACGGAATACCGCGTGGTCCGGCCCGTCAACGGTATATGTCGCGCTATATACGTCCGATCCGACCGCAGCGGACACGGGCACGGAAGTGAGCGGAGGCGCATACGCAAGACAAGCGGTAACGTTCGGAGCGCCGGCTTTGGTTAGCGGAGAGCAGACAGTAAAAAACAGCGTGGAGCTAACGTTCCCTGTCGCTTCAGCCAATTGGGGTCTCGTGACACACATCGGACTCCGAACGGCAGCAACGGGCGGTAACTTGTTGTTTACGGACGCCGTCGACAATCCGCGCACAATCCAGACCGGCGACCGGATGAAAATTCTAGTGGACGGCCTCGCGGTTAAATTTACGCAGTAAACACGAGGAGGTGACGAAACTTGGCGCAAATGAAAATGTACCCAGCGCTCGCAAACAGTCCGCAAACCGAACTGAGCGCAGCAATTACGAATACAGCAACGTCAATAGCCGTGCTCGACGCGTCGAAACTGCCGGCCGCGCCTAACCTTGCGACTATTGGCGTTGATGAGACGGCGGAAACCGTGCTGTATACGGGAAAGAGCGGAAATACATTAACGGGGGTTACACGTGGATTTAACGGCACAACTGCAAAGTCGTGGTCAATTGGAGCGAAGGTTGCTCGTAATTTTACGGCTTATGATGCGGATGCGATGCGCGGAAATATCGCGGAGCATGATGGGCAACTTGCGGACGTTCCGAGCGTTGCGGTCACGTTGTCTCCGGGAGTAAATACCGTAACAGCGCCACGGGATGCCCGCCTGTCTGGTGTTGGCTTCGCAGGCCGGACGTTGGTCAACCTGTTCGGCAGGAATGGAAGTTTTGAAACTCCATCGTCAAGTCACTCTGGTATTGGTGCTGGGTGGTGGGGTGGATCATTTGGCGAACTCGGGGGAGCGATACCCACGTTGGAAGCGACAGGTGCCAAGTACGGCAGACTAGCGCAACGCATAACAACCACAGCAAGCGACACCAAACAAGACCGATACCTCTATGCCAGCATTTACCCTGCTATCTCGCCGGGCAAGTATGTCTTGCTCGTTGATGTATCTATGAGTTCGGGGGCATCCGGAGGTGTTGAACTAGTCGGTGCTTACAACTCCGGTTTGTCAACGGTTAAAAAACAAGGGGCGAATGCAGGTAACAGCACGTGGATTATTAAATTTAACTTTGATGCCGCGCAAGTACAAATCCGAATAAAAAACACCACTCCTGTCGGTCAGGTTGAATGGGTGCAGTTTGATGGAGCGCGGCTTTATAAGGTTAGCGATGACGAATATACGGCGTTTGACGCACTAACGGCTGCACAGTTAACCGCCAAATACCCGTACACCGAGGGCATCCAAACGGTCGACCGCGTATATGTCCACCGCCAAGAGGGCGTCGAGACCACGGATGCTATGTACCTGTGGGACGTGCAGGCGGCGACGGGCGACACCGTTTACCAAGATGCTGACGGCCGGATGCGGATCAACCGAGTGCGGCGGACGTTGGATTTGACGGGGGATTCGGCGTGGAAGCATGTAAACCCCGTTACCGGTGGCAAACGAGTGATGGTTACTGGCCTGACAGCAAACGTTTATGACACGCCAACCAATCTGCTTGTAAAGTACGACGGAAAACCACTGAAGTACGCTTCCGATCCAGCCGCAAACGATGAATTTGTGCTAAATGGCATTGGGAATTTTTATGTGGTGATTCCCAACGCCGACAGCGGATGGGGGCCGGACTACAACCCGTCTGCCGACGAGATCAAGGCATATTTTAACGGGTGGCGGATGTACGACGGTGTAAGCAACCCGGCGGGCGACCCGATACCATATAACCGGACGGACGGTAACGGCAAATGGTGGGTAGCGGTTGCGACGCCAGGAGTAGGATCAACAGGAACTCTCCCACCAGCGCCAGCGCCCGGTTATACACCATACCGCCTCCAGTATCAGCTTGCGACGCCCGTCGATGAGCCGATCAGCCAAGAGGGCGCGATCCTGCTCCGAGAGGGCGACAACGTGCTGGAGATGGGTACGGGGGCAATCGTGCGGGAGAGGGCGCATCCCGGCTTTGCCATCGCTGCCAACCATTACGACATTAATGGGACGGCAACCAACTCTCAATTTCGATTTAGATCTCGGGAAATCGTAAATATGTATCGAGACGCCCGCCTCGATCTCCTGTGGCACAAGTGGATAAATCCAGATCCAGCACAAATTTACGGATTAGAAGCGGCCTATTTTGAAGCGTCAGACTATGACCCCGCCGCCGTCTACTCCGTTACCTATCTCGCACTGGACACGCACCTGACCGGACTAGCTCCGCTGGAAATCACTGCTCAACGCGCGGCTAACCTGCGAGGGGCTGTAGACGGAGCGCTCGCAGATGTAACAGCGCTGACCGGGCGGGTGGACGTGCTGGAGGCGGGTAAAGCAGACGCGGAGCAGCCGGGATGGATCACGCCGACGCTGCTTAACGGGTGGACCGACTACGCCGGATCATATCCCCCATTTGGCTACCGTATAAATGCGGGCGGACAGTTAGAGTTTCGAGGTGTTATTCGTAATGGAGCGCTTGCGGATGGGACACGCCTTTTTTTGCTGACACCAAGATATAGACCTGTAAAAACATCCACTAGATCGACATCCATGTCAAGTGGCACCGTGGGAGAAGTGCTGTGCCGCATTACCGTTAATGACAGCGGCTACGTTGATCTTCGGAATATCAATTCTGGCACTAGCGAATTTGTCATAATGGATAACCTGACATTTACTCTCGACTAAGGAGGACCCTGCCCATGAAAGAAGCAATCATAACCGATCCCGCCGGAATCTATGCGGACGTGGAGCTCGTAGCCGACACAGAAACCGGCGTCACGCCGCTGTATGAGACGCCCGCACGCGATCCGGACGGCGAACAGCCGGAGCCGGTCCTGATCGGTTACCGTGTGGCCGTGCCGGTCACTCCGGGGCTGTACAAGCCGCGCTTTGACCTGGCCGCGTGGGAGGCTTACGAATTGGCCGTAGCCGAGGCACAGGAGGGCCATGCCCAAGCTGTCGAAGCAGCGCACGCCGAATGGTCGGCTGTCTACGATGAATGGGCGGCCCAGCCGGAGGACGAGCGCGGCGATCCGCCGGAGTACACGCCGCCCGCCTATGCCCCGCCGGAAGCGCCGGCGTTGTGGGTGGAGGCCCTGACGCCGGAGGAGATCGAGGCGTTGCATCCGCCCGTACAACCGAGCGACTTCGACGCCATCCAACTCGCACTCGCCGAACTAGCGGACGCACAAACAGCGGATATTAACGCGATGCAGCTCGCTTTGGCCGAAATCGCCGCTCTCTTGACGGGAGGTGACGCCTAATGGTACGTATTTATGTCGATCTTATCCGTAAGGGATTATGGACATTGTCTGCCGTCCCTCTGCGGTGGAAAAACGCGGTTGAGGCCGAGTTAGAGGCGGACGAATGATCGCGTTTAACCGTTCCCCATTTAACCGTACGGCCTGCGTGGATGCATATTTTACCGCGACAATAGCAACCCGAACGGACGTTGCTGCACGGATTAACATTGAATTTCCGGCCTCTGTTGTCTTCGAAATAGCAACGCAAACGAACACTTCCTATTTACGCGAAATTCCGCTAGGCGCAGTGATCGAAAGCGCAACATGGATGATGGCGCAACATATCCGCGAGATTTTCAGGAGCGCAACCGTCGAGACGAAAGTTACCGTTGAGGCAACGCCTACGTTTACGCACGTTGACGTCGCAAATTTTACCGGCAATTTCGCGCCCGGTGACCGTATCGTTATCGACACCGCTGCGCAGACGATCACGCTCAACGGCGTTAACGTGCTGCACATGTTTGACGGCGAATTTTTGCGCTTAGTCCTCGGTGATAATGCGATAACGTACACAGATAACGAATCGAAGCGTACCGTACTAACGCGTGTAACCCACCGTGATAAATATCTGTACTGACGAAGGAGGCCGAAATCTTGACGCAATATTTACAGTCGTATGACCGCTCGCGCCAACGTATCGGCGTCCTCGTCGACGCTGATCCGGACTCGGTCGTACGCACGCGGAGAATCAACGCAGACGATACATTAAGCTTCCGCGTGCCGATGTCCAGCGCAGATTTTCGTGAAAAACTCCCGCTGAAAGGCTACGTAAAGGACGAGCGCGGCCAGTTCTACGTAATCAATAGCCGGGGCCGGACGCGTGAAGACCGCAAATTAACCGCAGTTATCACGTGTACGCATGTCATGTTTACGCTTGCTGACGTAAAAATCCCGTACTCCTCACATATTACGGAGGGGTACGGGTATTCATTATCGCAGCTTACGGCGATC
>NZ_JCAPET010000070.1:0-17283 GCF_059735245.1 Gorillibacterium sp. sgz306347 | reverse complement strand
GCAATTATGGAGGGCTGTCCTTGTTTACGTTCATCTTAGCTAGAAGCTCGAGCAACGCGGAACGTGGGCGTCGGATCGAGATTCATTGAAGTTTGGGCACGTCGGATCGAGGCTCTCTGAAGTCTGGCCACGTCGGATCAGAGCTCTCCGAAGTCTAGGCATGTCGAATCGAGATTCTGTGGAGTTTGGGCATGTCGGATCGAGGTTCTGTGAAGTTTGGTTGCGTCGGATCGAGGCTCTCTGAAGTCTGAGCATGTCGGATCGAGGTTCTGTGAAGTTTAGGTGCGTCGGATCGAGGCCCTCTGAAGTCTGGACGCATTGGGTCGTGGCTACATCCGCCTCCTCCGTGATAGGCCGCAATAGATGATGGAATGGACACAATTTCCCGCGCAACTTTGGGCGGATAAACCAAGGGAGCCGGACCTACCCATTATGGGCTTGGTCCGGCTCCGCTTTTTTTCCTGTTTAGCCAACCGTTTGAAAATACTTTTCCGCGAGATAAGCGTCGGCGACGGCTTGTCCGGCCAGGCCGTTCGGATGCGCGTCGGTCCCGTTTCCGGTCATGTAGCGCGGCTGGATCAAATGCGCCTGCTCTCCCGGCTCGCCCAGGATGCGGGCGATGTCAAACACCCGGGTAACGCCGGCAGGCGGCTCTTCCCGGATGCGGCGGTTCACCTCGCGCCAAGCTTCTCCCTGCTCCCCGGTAAATTGAAACGGCGGCAGCGTGAGCAACGTAATGGGCGCTTGCGGGCGTTCCCGCCGGAACGTGGCGACGATTGCCTGCAGATCGTGAAAAATCGGATCGGCAGAGCGGTTCAGTGTGCCGATGTCGTTCACGCCGAGGCAAAGCGTCAGCTCGTCGCATAGGCAGGCTTTTGCCAGCCAGGGACTTCCTTCCCGCGCCAGATCGGCCGCCCGCGCCCAGCCGCTGCCGAGGTTCCAAACGCCGGTTCCAGTCCCGAGGCCCTCCGCGATTCGCGCCACCCAAAATTCATAGCGGTCGACATCCGTGCGGATGCCTTGGGTAATCGAATCCCCGACAAAAGCGATGCGGCGGGAAACCGGTTTTTCGTATGCAAGCAGAGCGGGCAGCACCGTCAGGTTGTCGGTCAGGCGGAACCCTTCCGGCAGCGCTTGGGCGGAGCGGTCGCCATCCGCGACATAGGCGCTTGCCAGCATGCCGTCGGCGTTATAAGGCACCTTGGCCTCCGGATCGTCCGCCGACAAGGTCCAGGTGACCGCCAGAAAATGGCCGTCCGGAATCGAAAACTCCGCCGGATCGCTGCAAAACCGTTCCCCCGGAGCTACCTCCTTGCGCGCTGAGCCGTTAAATGTCACTTCCAACAGGGACGAAGCCTCCACGCCGCCGTCCGGCACGCGCCCTCCGTCCGCGAGGGTCAGCCGCTCAATGGTCCAACGTCCGCCGCTATACCCGCCCCGGACAACCGGTTCGTCTCCCCAAGTCGAATCGGCGGCGTTGCCGTGCCATACGCGCAGCCGCCACGGCCCATACTCCCGAGGGCGTATGTAAGTCCGAAACGTCCGCACCGCGCTACCGAGCGGCATCAGATGATTGGCCGCCGACGACAGTGCCGTAAGCGGCGCATACCCGCCGGCAAAGGGCGTCTGATCTTTGCAAGACGGCTCCATGCTTACCTGTCTTTGCTCCGCCCCGTTTTCCTGCCTATGACCTGCGAATTTCCCCTCATTGTCTGCCTGGGCTTTGCGCAAGCCGGATGCTTCAGCATCTTGCCTTTGCCGCGTTGCTTCTCCCATGAAAGCTCCTCCGTTCTTCCTGCTGGTTCGCCGTTTCCGGGCAGGTCGGCGGAAGAGAAGGCTTCTCTCTCCTGCGCCCCGCACGCTTTCCCCGTATCCCCTCTTTGATGAAGCGGCGAGGACGGACCGGAACCATTCCTCTGCTTTTGCCGGACCACTTGCTTTTACCGGACCACTTGCTTTTACCGGATCGCCAAAGGACTGTTCTGCACAACCGAAAGCCACCGTTTGGCAATCAGCTCATGCCCCGCTGCGGTCGGATGCACGCCGTCCCACAGCCAATAAGCGGCGGGCGCCTTGCGCGCGGCCTCGTCAAACGCGTCCTGCAGCGGCACAAACACAGCGCCGAACTCCTCAGCCAGACGCCGCACAATGGAGCCGTAGGCGGTGATAAGCTCTTCCCAGTCCGGCCAGCGCTCTTCGGTCGCTCCCGTCCGAAGGACAAACGGCTCGCACAGCACCAGCCCCGTGCCGGGCCGCACTTCGCGGGTCTCGGCGAGCAGATACCGGTAGATCCGCTCAAAGCGGTCGGTGACTCCCGAAGGCTCCCGGCTCATAATCCGCCAAGCGTCGTTGACGCCGATCAGCAGACTGATCAGGTCCGGATTCAGGCTGAAGGCATCTTCGTTCCAGCGGGCGTATACATCGGATACGCGGTCCCCGCTGACCCCCCGGTTCAAAAACACGGGCGGCTTTTCCGGCAGCTCATGCCCCAGCCTGGCAGCGATAAGATACGGATAACTGTGCCCGAGAATATGATTCGGATCGTCGTTTCTTCCCCGTCCTCCGTCGGTAATGGAGTCCCCTTGAAACAGAATGATTTGGCTTGTCATATTGGCTCGATCCCCTTTTGCCGGTAGTAGAAAAGTGAACGCTTACAGTATACCTTATCGGACGGAAGACGGGCAGTTAAAAATGCCCCAACCGGTCTGACCTGGAAACGGGCCGGCCAAAAAGGTCCGTCCGCGCGGAAAGCCCCCTTGAAGCGGCGCGTGCATGCACCGGCTTTCGCCGGGGTTATGCACCGCGTCCGACAAGGAGGCTTTCTCCAAGCGCCGCAGCGGGCGCATCGCATCAGACGTTCAAATCGGCGGTCTCCGCCTTGGAGCCGTAGGCCCACACCTGCATAGCGGCGCCGACCATGTTGCTGCTTTCGCCAAGCGCCGCCGGCAGCACGCGGACCGCGCCCAGCATGGAAGGCATCGTCAGGTCGGCAATCCGCTCCCGCAGCGGCCCGAACAGCGGCTCGCCGATCTCCGCAACGCCGCCGCCGATGACGACCGCCTGCGGGTTCAGGGTGTGCACCAGGCTCGCCACGGCGGAAGCAAGCGCGTTAATCGCCTGCTCCATCACGCGGGTCGCCTCGGGCTCGCCGTCCCGCCAGCGGGCCACCACCAGCTTGGCGCCGCCCTCTTCGGGCGCGCCTGCGGCGGTCGCTGCCGCCAGCTCCCGGTACCGGTTCCAGATCCCGGTTCCGGATGCGTACAGCTCCAGGCAGCCGCGGTTGCCGCAAATGCAGCGGGGGCCGTTCATGTCCACCGACAGGTGGCCGATCTCGCCCGCGCCGCCGTTTGCGCCGTGCAGCAGCCGGCCCTCCGTCATGACCGCACCGCCGACGCCGGTGCCAAGCGCCAGGCAGACGAGATGCTCGGCATCCCGTCCCGCGCCGTACCGGCTTTCGGCCAGCGCCAGCACGTTGACATCGTTGTCGATGTAAACGGGCGCCTCAAACCGGCGGGCCACCAGCTCGCGGACCGGCGTGCCGGTATAGCCCGGAATCAGATCGCTCGCGAAATGAACCGTTCCCCGCGCAAAGTCAATCTGTCCCGCGCTGCCGATGCCGATGCCGGCGAGCGGCCGGGCTCCTTCCCGCTCCCGCCACAGCATGCGGACCGTCTCGATGCCCAGAAATACCTGGTCCATCACCCGGCGCTCCATAGCCATGGTGGGCAGGGACAGCTGTTCCAGGATCGTTCCGTCGCTGCGAACGAGCCCGAACCGGATTTTGGTGCCGCCAATGTCGACCCCGATGGCCACCGAATCTTCCGGAAAAGCAAGCATATGGTTCTCTCCTCTCCGCTTAACGCCGCCCGTTAAACCGGGTTGGCCTGGGTTTCCAGCCACTCCGCCGCGGCCGAGGTATAGCCCTCGGCGATCAGCTGCGGCCGCGTAATGGCGCTGCCGACTACCACATAGCGTGCGCCTGCCTGCAGAGCCTGTACCGCTTCCGCCGGGGTCCAGATCTTTCCTTCCATCACAACCGGCACCTTCAGCGCTTTGCTGAGCCGGGCCGCAAGCTCAATATCCGGTCCCTTCGACTGCGGGCTGTAGGGGGTGTAGCCGGAAAGCGTCGTGGACACAAAGTCGAAGCCGGCCTTCTCGGCTTCCACGCCTTCCTCGTAGGTGGAAACGTCGGCCATCGCCAGTCTTCCCGCTTGGTGGATGTACGCTACCAGCTCGCGGGCTTTTTCGTACCGGCCTTCGCGGTCGGTGAAGTCCATCGCGACGATATCCGCCCCGGCTTCAATAATCGCAGCCGTTTCCTTCAGCGTCGGCGTGATGAAAATTTCCGAGCCCGGGATGTTTTGTTTGTAAAGGCCGATAAGCGGCAGCGGATTGGCCTTCTTGATGGCGGCCACATCCTCCGGCCCGTTGGCACGAAGCCCGATCGCACCTGCGATACGTGCCGCCTCCGCCATTTTCACCATCGTGTCTCCTCCGTGCAGCGGTTCGCCGGGCAGCGCCTGGCAGGAAACGATAATGCCCCGTTTTGCGAAAATACTCATAAAAACTCCCACCCTCTTAGTAAATATTTTTTCCTTTTTTATTTAGAAAAATGAATATATCCTCTATTTCCTAGTGTAGGGGCATCGCCCCCACTGCTTTGGCAGTTCCGGTTTGGTCCTGCTGTCCGGTAATCGTAAAAAACGTTCTTTTCCCGCGCCTTATCCAACCGTTCCCGTCTTGTTCATGCAAATCCTGTTCCGCTTAGCTTCGCAAGAATCGGGATTCGCCTTGCTGCCGACCGCCGAGTATCGGGCCGCTCACCTCCCCTCCTACGCCGCGGTCCGGCTTATTTCGCTTAGTACAGCTTGTCCGCTACCGCGTCGGCGGTTTTCCGGATGGCCCGATGGGCGGTTTCGTTGCGGTGCATCGACAAAAGCGTCGACAAAATATCGATCATGTGAATTTGGGCGATCTTCGTGGAAAGGGCCCCTCCCTGGAACGGCATTTCCTTGGAGGGCACAAGCAGCACGATGTCCGCGTAATTGGTGATCGGCGACTTTGCGTGGCTGGTCAGGCAGATGATCCGGGCGCCGTTTTCCTTGGCCGTCCGCATTGCTTCCACCAGATCCTTGGTGCTGCCGGAGGTGGAAATGCCGAACACGACATCGCCTTCCTTCACCAGTGCCGCCGACATCGCCACGATGTGAATGTCGCGCTGCGCTTCCACCGTCAGCCCGATCCGCATGAACCGGTAGTGGGCGTCCAGGGCGGTGATTCCCGAGGAACCGACCCCGTAGACGAAAACGCGTTTTGCTTCCGCCAGCGCTTCGACGGCGCGGCCCACGGTTTTCAGATCGATCAGCTCCAGCGTCATGTCCAGCAGCTTTGCGTGGTTGGCCGTCAGCTTGCGGGCGATCGTTTCCCGGTCGTCGTCCTCGCCGATTTCCTCGTCGATGTAGGAGGAGACGTTCACCAAATCCTGCGCGACGGAAAGCTTGAACTCGTGGTAGCCGCGAAAGCCCACCTTGCGGCAAAACCGGATTACGGAGGTTTCTCCCACTTTTGCTTTCTCCGCCAGATCGGTTACCGTGGCGAGCACGGCGTACTCCGGGTCGACCTGAACGGCGTCCGCTACCTTTTTCTCGGCTTTGGTGAGGGAATTGTAAATGCTGGCGATCATCAGCAAGGTGCTGGAGGCTTGGATGGGCTTGCCGACTTTGCTCATAAACGACCTCATTTCTGGGATTGGAAAGCGCGCGGGTAAAGCGCTTCTTTTACCTGTGATCATACCACTAATGAATGGCGGCATAAAGAGAAGAATTTTATTTTTTGATAAAAAAAAGAATCTTTTCTCCAAAACGATGGTTTTGTGATAGTATACAGGGTAAATCCAACTCTTACGGAGGAATCGTCCATGGGCTCTATTGTCTATTTGCCGCTCGACGAGCGGCCCTGTAACGTAAAATACCCGCAGCAGCTTGCGGAAATCGGCGGACTGACGCTGGCTGTGCCGCCGCTTTCGCTTCTTGGTGACAAGAAGACGCCGGCCAAAACAGCCGAGCTGGCCGACTGGCTGCTGGAGGAAGCGGCAACCGCCGAAACCCTGATCGTGTCGGTGGACATGCTCGTCTACGGCGGCATCGTTCCGTCGCGCCTGCATTATTTGGCGGAGCGCGATTGCGCCGCGCGCCTGTCCGTGCTCCGGCAGTGCAAAGAGAACAATCCGGGCTTGCGCATCCATGCGTTCAACCTGATCATGCGCGCGCCCGCGTACAACAGCAATGACGAAGAGCCTGACTATTACAGCCAGTACGGCTCGCTTATCCAGCGGTACGGCTGGCTGCTGGACAAGAGCAGCGGCGGGCCCCTGACCGGTGAAGACGCGGCGGAATGGGACAAGATCGCAAAGGAGCTCCCTACCGATATTTTACTAGACTTTACGACCCGCCGCCAAACCAACGCGGCCGTCAACGAAATGTGTCTGGCGCTGGTACGGGAAGGAATTATCGACCGGCTGGTGATTCCGCTGGACGACAACGCGCGTTACGGGTTCACCTCCATGGAGCAGCGCAAGCTTCTGTTTGCCGTGGAATCCGGACGCCTGATGGACCGCGTGCTGATCTACCCGGGCGCCGATGAAATCGGCTGTACCATTCTGGCCCGCGTCTTCTGCGAGCAAAAGGGATACCTGCCGGAAGCTTACGTCCGTTATTCTTCGACCCAAGGGCCGTTTGTCATTCCCCGGTACGAGGACCGCTCCCTGAACGAAAGCATCAAATCGCACCTGACCGCTTCCGGTGCCTTTATGACGGAAGCTTCGGGCGATGCCGATTTTGTGCTGATGGTCAACTCGCCGCCGGTCAACCAGGCCGAAGCCGCGGAAACCAGTACGGCTTACCAGGACCGGCACCGCTCCTACTTTTCCGAAATGCATCTGCCGGAATTCGCACAGGCGATCCGGGTCTATGCGCGAAAAGGGAAATTTGTCGCCCTTGCGGATGTCGCCACCTCGAACGGCGGAGACGAGCCGCTGATGCGCCTTTTGTATCAAACCGGCGGGCTGGCGGACCTGTCCGCTTACGCCGGGTGGAATACCTCGGGCAACACGATGGGAACGGTGGTCGCCCATGCCGTCATCGCTTCTTATTTCGCCTCCCGTCCCGACGAATTCACGGCGGAGCGCAGACGTAAAAGCGAAGCGTTCCTGGCCTACCGGCTGCTGGAGGACTGGGGCTATCAGACCAACGTCCGCACCGGTGTCAACCGGGAGCTGCGCGAGGGCGCAAACCCGGCGGGCGAAGGCTCTCCGCTTGACGTCGAAGCGTTGACCGCCCGGATCGCCGAACGCCTGACGGATTTTTACGAGCGCCATTTGAGCGGGCTCTATTCCGCTCCTTTTGCGGTCCGCAATGTGAGCCTCCCCTGGAAACGCACCTTCGAAGTGAATTTCGAGTTGACGGAGCGCGTCTGATCCGCCTTTTTCCATCCTTCGCCGGGGCCGTGCGCCCCGGCGGAGAGCTTCCGCTCTATGCTTCATGGTTTCCCCGGCAGCCCTGACGGCTGCCCGAAGAAATGAATGGGCATGACCAGCCTCCCGCACGGGAGCCGGAACCTCCGGCTCCCGTTTTTGCCGTTGGCCGCGGGCCTTGTTTTCATCCGGCCGTCGCGCGCTTGCGGCCCTGCTCCCATTCCCCCGTTTCCCTTTCCTCGCTTCCCCAATTTCCTGCCCCTTCCCCCGTTTCCCTTTCCCTGCTTCCNATCCGGCCGTCGCGCGCTTGCGGCCCTGCTCCCATTCCCCCGTTTCCCTTTCCTCGCTTCCCCAATTTCCTGCCCCTTCCCCCGTTTCCCTTTCCCTGCTTCCCCAATTTCCTGCCCCTTCCCCCGTTTCCCTTTCCCTGCTCCCTTCTCCCGCTGTTGCTGTTTGGGTACGCCATCCTTCATTTGCCGCTTGAGACTCAGTTTCGGGAACGGCTGATTACTCTTTCCTGGGCCTTTTCGCCAAGTTCGGATTATTTCGACTCAATTCGACAAATATCTACATAACTATTTCATATTGTGGATTTTTTTTCTTGTCGAAATCTGGGTCCCCTGCTATACTGAACGGGTATATCATCCTGGGAGGGGATTGTTTTGACCGCTTCAAGAACGCTCAAATGGATCACGGGAAGCCTGGAAATCGTACTGGCCATTCCCGTATTCGGAGCAGCCATCGTCATTGGTTCGTTTTACACCGTGCTTGGACTCATGTTTGTTCTTCACCTCGTTACCCTCATCTTGTCGTCCAAGAACAAGGAGGCCATTCACGGCAGCGTGCTGGGGATTGTAACCTCCCTGCTGGCCTGGATTCCCTTTGTCGGCTGGGTTCTCCACTTGATCACGGGCATCCTGCTCATGGTCAGCGCCGCGCAAAAGGCAAAAACGACCCTTCCGCCTTCTTACCAAGCTTAACCGGCTACATACACAGAGGGACGATAGCCATGAAAAAAGGACTCCAGGCGGAGTCCTTTTTTCATGGGCTTTTAATAAGTTTGTTGGCGGGGTATGGGCTAGTCGGTAAGTTGGTTGGCTAGTTGGTAAGTTGGTTGGCTAGTTGGTAAGTCAGTTAAGTTAGTTTGGCTAGTCGGTAAGTAGTTTGACTGGTTGGCGAGTTGGTTGGTTGGTTCTAGATGATGTTAGTTGATTAGTTAGTTGTTAAGTATTCTAATTTACTTGTTAAGTATTCTAATAAGGTTAGTTGAGTTAGTTGGTGAGTTTAGCCGGTAAGTTCTGTTGTTGAATTTTGTTGTTAAGATTGTCCGTAAAGACTGAATCTCGGTCCGGGCTGTTTTATAGGCGGGGGCTGACCGTGTCTCAGGCATATCATATCGGGAAGGTACCTTCGGGAAAAGTGAATGGCCCCAGGCAATTTCTTCGATATGTCCTGCATTATCCTGCAAAAATGCAGCATTTTCCCAAGGGGAGACTCCTACTTTGGAAAAATGATGCTAAAATGCAGGATTTCTCGCCGCCCGGAGCCAAACGGAGCCCGAAGGCTAATAAAATCCTGCATAAACGCAGTATTCCCATGAAATGGAACCGTTTCATCCGGGAAATCATGCATTTTTGCATCATTCTATCCCGGGTGGGTATGGGGGGCAGATGGGGTACGGGGGACGGGGGTACGCGGCGGTAGCCAACTCAGCGAGTACAAAGAAACCCTTCGCCTCTTCCCCTCGACTCCCCCGACGCTAGCCGTATACCTTACCTGGCGGGGAGAGGAACGGCAGCGCTTGGCCCCCCGTTTGCCAATCCCCGCTCAACCTCTGCCATTTTACTCCGGTTGCTGCTGATTTCCGGGGGGCTTTTGGCGTGAATTGGCGCCTATTGCCGTTCATGGCCGTCCGGTCCCCCGGCCCAATGATTACACCGTGCCGAAAGGCGGGTTGAGGTTTTCGTCGAGGGCGTATTCGAAATCGTCGATGTCGACCACCACGACCGGTACTTCGGCTTCCAGCATCCGGTCGATCAGATCGAACTGATCCGTCAGTAGAGGCGCGTTCCCGCTCCGGCAGGTCATGATCAGCTCGGTTTCGACCTCGTCGAACAGCTCCCCGTATTGGGCATTCTCCGTCGCATAAACGACCGTCAGGGAAACGTTGTCGGAGATCGGCAAGGGCGGCGTTTTGCTCCAGGGGGCGAGCAGCGTCGCGCGGATTTTCTTGGAAATGAACGGCGTCTCGAAAAATGCGATCAGCCGCGCGATCGATTCCCGCACGTACTGCTCCTCTCCCGAGTCGGACATAATCGGCTCGGGGTCTCCGTCCATCTCATACAATTCGCTGATTGTGGAATAGGGAATCAAGTATTCAACCGGCTTGGCCGGTACCATCAGATGCCCGTAGATGGCCAGCATGACCGCTTCAATGACAAATCGACTTGGCATGGTTCGTCCTTATCCTTCGCTTGGTTTGGTTTCATTGATAACCTTACAATTTATCCCGAAACGGGTCAAGCCGGACGTCTCCCGCTGGCTGCTGCCGCAGTCGGCACGTCTCTTCCCCTCATCGTCCGGCATGCTGCCGCACACGTCGCGTCTCTTCCCCTCTTCATCCGGCACGCTGCCGCGGTCGGCGCGTCTTTTCCCCCCGTCAGCCGGCACGCAACCGCAGTCGGCGCGTCTTTTCCCCCCGTCAGCTAGCACGCAACCGCAGTCGGCGCGTCTCTTCCCCCCGTCAGTCGGCACGCAACCGCAGTCGGCACGTCTCTTCCCCCCGTCAGCTAGCACGCAACCGCAGTCGGCGCGTCTTTCCCCTCGTCAGCCGGCACCGACCGCACACGTCACGTCTCTTTCCCTCGTCAGCCGGCACGCAACCGCAGTCGGCACGCAGGCCGGGCGCAAAAAAAAACGCCGCCCCTCCTCAGGTGCGGCATTCTTGGCCGGGCTGGCTTACAGGCTGCTTCAAGGCCCTTTGGGCGCGGCGTTCGCCAGCGCGGGAAGCAGCTTTACGCCGCGCTCCATTCGCGCTTTGCAATGCGGACAAGCCGGTTCGTCGGCAAAAGAAAAATTGTCCCGCATCCATCCGTTGCAGCTTTCGTTCGAACACTCCCAAACCGCCGTTTCCTCCAGCGGAAGCTCCTCCGCCGGTTTTTTCCGCGAATAATACACAGGGCTCCTCCTTTCCGCACCTCAGCGTCGGCACGTTCCCTCCCATTGGCAAAAGAAAAATCACACATGGACGAAGGTTACCGGGAACGAAACCATAACCTTGTCACATATGTGAAGTTCGTCGAATTTTCCGATTGCTTCCATTGTACCACAAAGGGGTGAATTACCGCAAACGGCAGCCGCCCAAAAACCGCAGGAAAATAAGCCCTCTTCCTCTTCTGCGCCCATTTACGGCAAAACGTTCGCGATCAGCGTGAGCGCGAGGCCCACCACAAACCCGCACAGCGCGCCGTTGACGCGAATCCACTGCAAATCCTTCCCCACCTTTTCTTCCAGCATTTCAACCAGAACGGCATCGTCCATCTGGTCAAGATTCTCCTTGACGATCTGCCCGATGCGGTAGTGATTGGCCTCGACAAAGCCGATCAGGGAACCCCGCACCCGATCCTCCGCCTCCGTCACCCAGCCCGGCTCGGCCTGAAGCCGGCGGACGAGGGCGCGGTACGCTTTGAAGATGGCCCGCCCGCCGTTCGTCTTCTCTTCCTCCAGCCGGGCGACCGCGGCGGCCCGGAGCTTTTCCAGGCTGCTCGCCAGGAAGGCGGCCACGTCTTCTTCCCGCAGCCGGCTCGCCGCCCAGTCCTTCAGCCGCTGCTGGGCTTCCCGGTTATGGGCCAGCTGGACCAGCTGCACGCGGATTTCCCGAAGCACCGTGTCCCGGTAGGGGCTTTCTTCTTCTTGCAGGTCGCGGATGGCGGACAGCAGCATCCCCTGGAGAATGTCCCCCAGCTGATACTCGTCCATAAAGCCGACCGCCGCCTGGAGAGCAAAGCCTTTAAAGCCGCCCAGCTTGAGGCCGGACAATTTGTCGTGCGCCAGCTTGCCGAGCAGCTGGCGGGTTTCCGGCCGCTCCGCCCAGCTCCAGCCTTGGGCAAGGGCAAAATCAAGCGCCTCGGCGTCCCGTCTCTCCAGGACAAGCCGCTCCACGATGGACTCGGCGGCCGGCTCCAGGTCGGCCTTTGCCGCGTAGTCCGCGAGCGCCGCTTGCAGATGCGGCACCGCCCGCTCAAGCGGGACCCGCCCGGCCAGGCGGATCAGCCAGTCCGCCATCTGGACGCGGACGGCCTTTCTTCCCATCCGCCGGGCCGCAAACGAACCGGCCAGCTTGGCGAACGGGAGCTGGCGGAGCTTGTTTTCGATGCTCGTTTTGTTCAAAAGCTCGTTTTCCATGCTGGAAATCAGCGCATTTACGATCTTGTCCCGGTTTTTGAGCAGAAGGGACGTGTGGGGAATCGGAATACCCATCGGATAGCGGAACAGCGCCGTCACGGCAAACCAGTCGGCAAGCCCGCCGACGAGTCCCGCTTCAAAGCCGCCGCGCAAGAGATCGACGGCAAAGGTGTCGGGCAGAAAAAAGGTCGCCAAAAAGCCGGCGGCCATCACGGCCAGCGAAACGCCTGCCAAATATCTTGAGTTCATAAACCGAACAGCCTCCTTGTGCCGAGCGCCCGCGAAAGGGCGTCATGCTGCTGTTTTTCATTATACCACGAATGCGGCCCCCCTCTGAAAAGCGGGGTCCCTCCTTTCATTTTGACCCAAACCGCCGCTCCGCTATAATTGGAAAAAGAAGATCATAGATTCCAGATACAGGGAGGGTCTGATTATGTCCAGCTCCTTGCTGACCAAAACCGCATTGGCCGGCTCGCTTAAAAACGCCATGCGCGCGATGCCGATCAACAAAATCACCGTGGCGCAGCTTGCGGCAGAATGCGGTCTGAACCGGCAAACCTTTTATTATCATTTTCACGACGTATACGATCTGCTCGGATGGATTTACCGCACGGAAGCACTGGAAAGCATTCAGGCCTACCGGAGCTACGGCACCTGGACCGGCGGCTTCCGCAAAATTTTCCATTACATGGAGGAAAACAAAGCGTTTTGCCTGAACACCCTTCATTCGGTCGCGCGTCCGCATCTGGACCAGTATCTGTACGCCGTAACCAACGATCTGATCCTCGGCGTTGTCAACGAGCTGGCCGAAGGGCGGAACGTCAGCGAAAGCGACAAAAGCTTCCTGGCCAATTTTTACACGCTTGCTTTCACGGGCCTCGTGATCCAGTGGATGACCACCGGCATGCGGGACGAACCGGACGACATGATCGCCCGGCTGAACCGGCTGATCGAGGGCAACTTTGCCAAAGCGCTGGACCGCTATGAACAATCCGGCCGGTCTGTCTGATTTTTGGACACCCGCCGGGCATTGCCTATACTGGTTCCGGACGCGCCGCCGTATAGTGGGGAGGAACCCATTTCCATTTACACGGAGGCGATAACGATGAAAACGCAAGAGGCCGGGCACGTTTATTTTGTCGGCGGCGGAATCGCGTCGTTGGCGGGCGCCGCCTTTCTCGTCCGGGATTGCGATTATCCGGGCGAAGCCATCCACATTCTCGAAGAAATGCACGTTCTGGGCGGCAGCAACGACGGTGCGGGCGACCCCGAGCGCGGCTACGTTATCCGGGGCGGGCGGATGCTGAACGACGAAACGTACGAAAATACCTGGGACCTGTTGCTGTCGATCCCCTCCCTGGAGCAGCCGGGGCTATCGGTGCGGGAAGAGATCGTCGCCTTCGATACCGCCCATCCCACGCATTCCAACGCGCGGCTGGTCAACCGGCACGGCGAGGTGGAGGACGTGCTGTCGATGGGCTTCAACACCGCCGACCGCCTGGCCATGGCCAAGCTGCTCCTAACGCCCGAGGACGCCATGGGCAAAGCCCGCATCAACGACTGGTTCGGGCCCCGCTTCTTCGAAACGAACTTCTGGTACATGTGGGCGACCACCTTCGCCTTTCAGCCCTGGCACAGTGCGGTGGAGCTGAAGCGCTACATGATCCGGTTCATGCACGAATTCCCGCGGATTCATACGCTGGAGGGTGTAACCCGGACGCCGTTCAACCAGTACGACTCGATCATTCTGCCGCTCTACCGCTACCTGGAAAAGCGCGGGGTCGACTTTTCGCTGAAATGCACGGTGACCGATCTGGCGTTCGGGGAGGGCGACGGCATTACCGTAACCGGCCTGCATCTGGTCCGGGACGGCCGGGAAGAAACCTTGCCGCTTGGCGGAAAGGACCTGGTGATCGTTACCAACGGCTCGATGACGGAGGGCTCCAGCCTCGGCTCCATGACCTCCGCGCCAAAGCTGAACGGCAAAGGCAGCTCCTGGGCGCTGTGGGACAAAATCGCGGCCAAAAAGCCCGGGCTTGGCAATCCCTCTTCTTTCGACGACCATGTGGACGGCTCGAAGTGGGAATCGTTTACGGTGACCTGCCGGGACGCGCGGTTTTTCGACCGGATGGAAGCCTTCTCGCGCAACAAGGCGGGCTCCGGCGCTCTGGTCACCTTAAAGGATTCGAGCTGGCTGCTGTCGATCGTTCTTGCCCACCAGCCGCATTTTCGCAACCAGCCCGAGCACATCAAGGTATTCTGGGGCTATGGCCTGTTTCCCGACCGGCCGGGCGATTATGTAAAAAAACCGATGGCCGCCTGCACCGGAGAGGAAATTTTAACCGAGCTGCTCCACCATCTGCATTTCGACGACGACCGGGAGGCGATTCTGGCAACCGCCAGCTGCATTCCCTGCATGATGCCCTACATCACAGCGCAGTTCATGCCCCGCGCCGCCGGCGACCGGCCCAAGGTGATCCCGGACGGATCGACAAACCTCGCCTTCATTGGACAATTTTGCGAAATTCCGGACGACGTGGTGTTTACCGAGGAATATTCGGTCCGCACGGCACGGCTCGCCGTCTACGGACTGCTGGGCGTAAACAAGCCGGTCGCTCCGATCAGCCAGCATCATTTTGACGTACGCACTCTTCTAAACGGCCTGATCACCTCCTACCGTTAAAAGCATCCTTCACAGCGAAAAAGGCTCTCCCGTCCGGCCCGGCGCCGCTGCGGAGGGCCTTTTGGTTTTGGGCCGGTTACCGCCGAGCCGCGCCTCATGCCGTTCTTTCACGCCGACTTCGGCAAATCAACAAAATCCCGCCGGAATAGTGATAGGAACATCCGTTCCAATTGTAGTATAATTTTTCCAGGCCGCAGGTTGTCCATTGCCCATTTTTCCGCCCAAGGAGGTGAGAGCAGGCTCGCGCTTGTATAACGCACTTCTTCAGGTTCCAAGCAACCCATTACGGAAGGGGAATGAAGCTGTGAAACGAAAACCATTTTTGAAAGCGCTTTATTTGTTGCTTGCTTTCTGCCTGCTGCTGCCCTTTTCTTCCGCTTTGCCTGCTCCGTCCGCCCATGCGGCCGATACGCTCCTCACGAGCTCCGATTTTGAAGACGGCACGGTCCAAAGCTGGGCCGGGCGGGGCGGCGTGGAAACGCTGGAGGCTGCGGCGGCCGCGGCCCGCTCCGGTTCGTATGGCCTGAGCGTCGGCGGACGGACCAAAACCTGGCACGGCCCGACGCTGGACGTGACCGCCCTGATGCAGCCCGGCCAAACGTACCGGTTTGCCGGGTGGGTGAAAATGCCGGCGGGCGTCTCCTCCGCGACGATTACCCTCTCGATGCAGCGGACAACCTCGGCCAACACTTATTACGAAAACCTGGCCACCGCTTCGGCGAACGCAAACGGCTGGGTCAAGGTGCAGGCGGAGTACAAGCTGTACGAGCCCGCCGAAAGCCTGGCGGTGTATTTTGAAATTCCGGAAAGCGCCACCGCCTCCTTCTACCTGGACGATTTTACGATGGAACGGCTGCCCGAGCCCGATCCGCTGGTGATCGAACCGGACATTCCTTCCCTCCAGGACGTCTTTGCCGGCAAATTCCTGCTTGGCACCGCTTTTACCAATAACGAGCTTTATTCGCAGGGCGAACGGGACCTGCTGGACAAGCACTTTAACGTGCTGACGCCGGGCAATGCGCTGAAATGGGATGCCACGCAGCCCAGTGAAGGCTCCTTTGACTTCACCGGCTCGGATACGGCCGTCGAGTTCGCGCGCGACCACGGCAAGCTGGTCCGCGGCCATACGCTGGTCTGGCACAACCAGACGCCGGACTGGGTGTTCCGCAACGCGGACGGCAGCCTGGCCAGCAAGGAACTGCTGTACGCGCGGATGAAAACGCATATCGAAACGGTCATGAAACGCTACAAGGACGATATCTACGCCTGGGACGTCGTGAACGAAGTGATCGACGCTTCGCAGCCGGACGGCCTGCGCCGCAGCCTGTGGTATCAGATTGCGGGCGAAGAGTACATTGAAATGGCGTTTGAATTCGCCCGCGCGGCCGATCCCGACGCCAAGCTGTTCATCAACGATTACAACACGCACGAAACCGCCAAGGGACAAGCGCTCTACAACCTGGTGCAGCGGCTGCAGGCAAAAGGCGTGCCGATCGACGGCGTCGGCCACCAGACGCACATCAGCCTGTATTACCCCCGGATGTCGGAGATCGAAAATTCGATCGTCAAGTTCAAGGCGCTCGGCCTGGAACAGCATATTACGGAGCTCGACATGAGCGTTTATTCCAGCGATTCGCAGAAATACGACACCTTCCCGGAAAACCTGAAGCAGCAGCAGGCTACGCTGTACAAGCAGCTGTTCGATATTTTCCGCCGCCACACCGACGCCATCACCAACGTCACGCTGTGGGGCAAGGACGACGCCAACACCTGGCTGCGCACCTTCCCGGTGACCCGCAACAACTGGCCGCTGCTGTTCGACGAGCGGCTGCAGTCGAAGCCCGCTTACTGGGCGATCGTTCAGGACCCGAACACGCCGGTCATTCCGCCCGTACCGACCGGCCTGACCGCGTTTGCCGGAAACGCCCGCGTCGATTTGACGTGGAGCGCCTCCGCCGGGGCGACCTCCTATTCCGTGAAGCGTTCGCTGACGAGCGGAGGGCCCTACACCGAAATTGGCACCTCGGCGGGAGCCAGCTACAGCGACGCGACCGCGGCCAACGGGACGACCTATTACTATGTCGTAAGCGCCGCGAACAGTGCCGGCTCCAGCGCGAACTCCGTCCAGGTCAGCGCCACGCCGACAAGCGGGCCGACGAATCCGGTGGGCAGCCTGTCCGTCCAGTACCGGGCGGCGGATACCAATTCCGGCGACAACCAGATGAAGCCGTTCTTCAATATTAAGAACGGCGGTACTGCGGCCGTGAACGCCAGCGAACTGACGCTGCGCTATTGGTTTACGGCGGACGGAACCCAGCCGATCAACGTATTTTTCGATTACGCCCGGATCGGCTCCGGCAACCTGAGCGGCCAGATCGTGAAGCTTGCCTCTCCGCGGGCCGGTGCGGACGCTTATCTGGAGCTCAAATTCCTCCCGTCCGCGGGAGCCATCGCCGCCGGCGGAGACACCGGCGAAATCCAGACCCGCATGCACAAAGGCGACTGGTCGTCCTTCAACGAAGCAAACGACTACTCGTACGGCCCGACCCTCACCGCTTACGCAAACTGGGACCGGGTCACGCTCTACCGGAACGGCCAGCTAGTCTGGGGCGTAGAGCCCCAGTAACCGGCGGAACGGGGGCCGGCGGCCCTCCGAGCAGCAGCGGATCGCCGACCGGCGGGCTCATCCAGCTGCCCCTAAAGCAGCGGATCGCCGACCGGCGGG
>NZ_JCAPET010000007.1:0-130247 GCF_059735245.1 Gorillibacterium sp. sgz306347 | reverse complement strand
TTTGTTGCTTGTTCACTCGTTGTTCAGTTTTCAAAGGACCATGTTTTGCATCGCAACCTTGCGGAGGCGACCTAATTAATATACCACATAACTCTATCGGATTGCAAGCTTTTTTTTAAATTCTTGTAACCCGCTTTGCAGCTTTTCCGTCCAGGAAGCAAGTTAGCTTTTTTGGCCGGAAGAAGAATATATCACGAATCGGTTTCCTGCGTCAACCCTTTTAAGCATTTCGTTGAAGGTACCTTTATCCAGTTGTTACAGATCGAATAATACCTCTTGAATATAGCAGTTACGGGTCTCGGTTAAATTGACGATATGATCTCCGATTTTTACCCAGGGCCGTGTCGGATCGTTCCGGTCGGTGAATACGATTTCCCCGATTCGCCCGTCGTTTAGCTTAACCACCGTACCCGAATAAAACTGCGTGCAGCGGTTAATAAACGTAGTTACCAGCGCGTGATCCAGCTTGCCGAACGATTCCTTGTGGAGCTCCTCCAGTGCGATGTAGGGCGATTCGGCAGGACGATAGGCCCTTTCGTTGATGATGGCGTAGAAGATCTCCAGGATAGCGACGATTTTGGCATACGGGTGAATTTTGTCTCCCGCTACCCCCATCGGATAGCCGCTGCCGTCTTCTTTTTCATGATGCTGAAGAGCAGCCAGTTTTACGCCCTCGTTAATGGCGGGAACGTTCTTGAGCATTTGATACCCGAACACCGTGTGCCGGCGAACCTCGTCCCGCTCCTGCAGAGACAGCTTGTCCTTTTTCTCCAGGATGGCCGGGTCCACTTTGGTGGTGCCGATATTATGCAGCAATCCCCCCAATGCGACGGGAACCCAGTCCTTTTCGGGGAGCCCATGCCATTTGGCCAACAGGTAAGCGCCCATGCTCACATATATGCCGTTGTAATACAGATAGTCTTCTTCTTTATCGGAAATGGCTACAGGAAAAAGGGGGTGAAACTGATTGGAGAACGTCAAAAGATTCATTAACCGGGTGCGGATGTCCAGGATCGGAAACGGCTGTCCGGAAGCCGGCAGAGGAATGACCTTTTTCAAAAAATCCTTCATGGCCAGAAACTCTTCCGCCAGCCCTGCTCTCATTCCGCTCGCCGCAAACTCCTCAACCGTTCCCGCCTTCGGGGCTGCAGCCGGCTGTTCCGCATTGGGATCTTCAATATTGACGGTTTGGATTAAAAATGCGCGCAGGATTTCTTTCTCTTTTTCCGTCACGACGGCGCCCTTCTCAAACAACAGGGTTCCCCGGCGGGTCAGCACATTCTCGGACAAACGGCTGCCGGTCTTCAATTTGGATACGAGTACCTGGATCATAGGGAACTGCCCCTTTGTATGGAAAATAGACGTCCTGACGGGAACCGGCCGACATCAATACCTTATTGTAAAACAAAAAGAAAGGGGAGAAAACCCCTTTCTTGGCGGTAACCGATGCTTATTCTTCTTCTTCCATGAGGATCTCTTCGGCTTCCTCGTTCCGCTCAACGCGGGACACCGTCGCCACTTCGTCGTCCTCTTTGATGTTGATCAGCCGGACCCCTTGCGTGTTTCGGCCCATTTGGTTGATGCCGTCCATGTTCATCCGGATGATCGTTCCCTGCGTGGTGATGATCATCAGGTCTTCCTGATCGCTGACCACCTTCAGCCCGACGACCGGACCGTTTTTGTCGGTGATGTTCAGCGTCTTGATGCCCTTGCCTCCGCGGGATTGAACCCGGTATTCACTCATGGACGTCCGCTTGCCGAAGCCTTTGGAGGTAACGATCAGCACGCTGTTCTCCTCATCGACGATATCCATGCCGATGACGGCGTCGTCATCGCCGATGCTGATGCCCTTCACGCCCGTAGCGGAACGGCCCATAGCCCGGACATCCTGCTCGGGGAAGCGGATGGACATGCCCTGCTTCGTGCCCATAATAATCTCACGCTTGCCGTCGGTCAGCTTGACTCCGATCAGCCGGTCGTCTTCGCGCAGGTGAATGGCGATAAGACCGCCTTTACGGATGTACTGGTATTCGTCCAGCGGGGTTTTCTTCACGATGCCGTTTTGTGTCGCAAAGAACAAATGCTGGTCTTCGCCTTCGTCGTTGATCGGAATGACGGCGGAAACCTTCTCGCCCTGCTCAATTTGCAGCAGGTTGATGATTGGCGTTCCGCGGGCCGTCCGGCTCATTTCCGGAATTTCATAGGCCTTCAACCGGTAAGCTTTCCCCTTATCCGTGAAGAACAGCAGGTACTGGTGGGTATTGGAGACAAAAAGATGCTCGACAAAGTCGTCTTCTTTCGTCTCCATGCCGATGACCCCGCGGCCGCCTCTGCGCTGCGAACGGTAAGTGGTTACCGGCAGGCGTTTGACGTAGCCCGAATGGCTGAGCGTAATAATGACGTCTTCGCGCGGGATCAGATCTTCATCGAGAATATTGTTCTCGCCGATCGTAATTTCCGTCCGTCGCTCGTCGTTGAACTTCTCGCGGATTTCGCCCAGCTCTTCCTGGATGATGTCCAGAATCAGCCGTTCGCTGGCCAGAATAGCCTTGTACTCGGCAATCTTCTCCAGCAGCTCTGCGTATTCGGCCTCGACCTTGTCGCGTTCCAGACCCGTCAGGCGGGCCAGACGCATATCGAGAATCGCCTGCGCCTGCTCGATGCTGAAGCCGAACCGCTCCATCAAGCTCTCCCGAGCGATCTCGGTCGTACGCGAAGAGCGGATAATCGAGATGACTTCGTCGAGGTGATCCAGCGCCGTCCGCAAGCCAAGCAGGATATGCGCCCGGGCTTCGGCCTTTTTGAGGTCGTATTCGGTTCTGCGGCGAATGACTTCTTTCTGATGCTCCAGGTAATAATAAAGCATGTCCCGCAGGTTCATGACCTTCGGTTCTTTATTTACAAGCGCCAGCATGATAATGCCGAAGTTGCTTTGCAGCGCGGTGTGCTTATAGAGATTGTTCAACACGACATTGGGATTCACGTCGCGGCGAAGCTCGATAACGATGCGCATGCCGCTGCGGTCCGATTCGTCCCGCAGATCGGTGATGCCGTCGATCCGCTTCTCGCGGACCAGATCCGCGATATTCCCGATCAAACGGGCCTTGATCACCTGGTACGGGAGTTCGTGTACGATAATACGCGCCTTCCCGTTGGTTTCCTCAATGGTCGCCCGCGCCCGCATCGTAACGGAACCGCGGCCGGTGGTATACGCCTGTTTGATTCCCTCGCGGCCAAGGATGAAGCCGGCCGTCGGGAAATCCGGACCCTTGATGTAATTCATAAGCTCAAGCGGCGTAATTTCCGGGTTGTCGATCAACGCGTTCAGGCCGTCAATGACCTCTCCCAGGTTATGCGGCGGGATGTTCGTCGCCATCCCGACGGCAATCCCCGAGGAGCCGTTGACGAGCAAATTCGGGAACCGGGCGGGAAGCACTTCCGGCTGAATTTCTTCCCCGTCGTAGTTCGGCACGAAGTTAATGGTTTCTTTGTTGATGTCGCGCAAAAGCTCCATCGCGATCTTCGACAAGCGGGCTTCCGTATACCGCATGGCTGCGGCAAAATCGCCGTCGATCGAACCGAAGTTGCCGTGTCCGTCGACAAGCGGGTAACGCAGCGAAAAGTCCTGCGCCATCCGGACCATCGTTTCATATACCGCCGAATCGCCGTGAGGGTGGTATTTGCCAATTACCTCGCCTACGATCCGGGCCGATTTTTTGTGAGGTTTGTCAGGAGCCATACCGAGCTCGGACATCGCGTACAGGATGCGCCGGTGTACCGGCTTCATGCCGTCCCTTACGTCGGGAAGCGCACGCTGCACAATGATGCTCATCGCGTAATCCATAAAGGATTCGCGCATTTCCGAGCCGATGTCCCTTTCGCGTATTTGCGACTGTGATTCTTCCGCCATGCTGTACCTCCCAAAACAAGATAACGCGCAAGGCCCCGAAGCGGGACCCTGCTGCGCAAAAGATGTGCCCGGTCCATCTTGCCGCTAAACGCAGACTATGGAAGCCGGCACTGCTATAAAAAGTTGACTCGGCTCAGCCGGGCCAAGTTATACGTCGAGGTTCTTGACGTAGAGGGCGTGTTCGTGGATAAATTCCTTCCGCGGCTCAACGTTGTCGCCCATCAGCGTGTCGAACAATTGATCGGCCTCGATGGCGTCCTGGATGCTGACCTGGAGAAGCGTGCGGCTTTCCGGGTCCATCGTGGTTTCCCAAAGCTGCTCGGGGTCCATCTCGCCCAGCCCTTTGTAGCGCTGGATGGTGACCTTGGATTCCGCCCCGAACTCCTGCAGAATCTTGTCTCTCTGCGCGTCGCTGTAAGCATAACGCAGCACCTTGTTCCGTTCCAGCCGGTAAAGAGGCGGCTGGGCGATATAAATATAGCCATGCTCCAGCAGCTTGCGCATATACCGGTAAAAGAACGTCAGGAGCAAAATCCGGATATGGGCCCCGTCGACGTCGGCGTCGGTCATGATAATGATTTTGTGATACCGTGCTTTGGCGATGTCAAAATCGTCGCCGATCCCCGTGCCGATGGCCGTGATGATCGCCCGGATCTCCAGGTTGGACAAAATCCGGTCCAGCCGCGCCTTTTCGACATTCAGGATCTTGCCGCGCAGCGGCAGTATCGCCTGGAAATGACGGTCGCGCCCTTGTTTGGCGGAGCCGCCCGCCGAGTCGCCTTCGACGATATACATTTCGCTGATCGATGCGTCGCGGGAGGAGCAGTCCGCCAGCTTGCCCGGCAGCGAACCGACTTCCAGCGCGCCTTTGCGCCGCGTCAGCTCCCGCGCTTTGCGGGCCGCTTCCCGGGCGCGGGAGGCTTGCACGCCTTTTTCCACGATGCGCTTCGCAATCGCGGGATGCTCGGCCAGGAACGTATCGAGCTTCTCGGCAAACAGCGATTCCACGATGCCGCGCACTTCGCTGTTGCCCAGCTTCGTTTTCGTTTGCCCTTCAAACTGCGGCTCGGGAATTTTGACCGAAATAATGGCTGTCAGCCCTTCCCGAACGTCTTCGCCGCTAAGATTGGAGTCGTTTTCCTTGAGCGCTCCCGTCTTGCGCGCGTAATCGTTCAATATCCGGGTCAGAGCGCTCTTGAATCCGGATTCGTGAGTCCCGCCTTCATGCGTATGAATATTGTTACAGAACGAGAACAGGTTCTCGTTATAGCCGTCGTTGTACTGAATGGCGATTTCCACCTGGATGCTGTCACGGTTGCCTTCGACGTAAATGGCCGGATGCACCGCTTCCCGGTGGCTGTTCAGGTGCTCCACGAACGAAATGATACCGCCTTCGTATTTGTAATTCTGGCTGGCTCCGGTGCGTTCGTCGAGCAGGTTGATGGAAATGCCTTTATTGAGATAGGCCAGCTCCCGCAAACGCGAGGCAAGCACATCATAGTCGTATTCCGTTGTTTCCTGGAAGATCTCCGGGTCGGGCTTAAAGGTAATCTGCGTCCCCGTATCCGCCGCATCCCCCATGATTTTCATGTCGTATTGCGGAATGCCCCGGTGATACTCCTGCTGGTAAACCCGGCCGTTCTGCCGGACGCGGGCGATCATAACCTCGGACAGGGCGTTGACGACCGAAATGCCGACGCCGTGAAGACCCCCGGACACCTTATAGCCGGACTCGTCTCCGCCGAATTTGCCGCCTGCGTGCAGGACGGTCAAAACGACCTCCAGCGCCGGACGGTTCATCTTCGGATGAAGACCGGTCGGAATGCCGCGGCCGTTGTCGGTGACGGATACGCTGTTGTCTTTGTGGATCACGACGTCGATTTGATCGCAATACCCCGCTAGAGCTTCGTCGATGCTGTTGTCGACGACTTCCCATACCAGATGGTGAAGCCCGCGGGAGCTGGTCGAACCGATGTACATGCCCGGACGTTTGCGAACGGCTTCAAGCCCTTCCAGTACCTGAATCTTGCTTGCGTCATACGACGAGTTTTGTTGCACTGACATGGACTTCCACCTTCTTTATCAAATTTCGTTCAATTAACGGAAAGGTGAACGGAACGCTTGCTTAGCGTGGCGGAGGAAATGGGGGAGTAGTACACTTTGTCAACCGTCACCACAAGCGATTTGCTTTCTTCTTCGCCGATGATTTCGACTGTCTTGTTCTTCGCGGCTTCCGCCAGAAATTGCTTGGAGATTTTCGAATTCTTTTCGATCGACAGATCGAAGATGGCGATCAGCTCCGACGACCGGATAATCCGCTCCGCGCCAAGATGAATATACATGAACGAGCTCCCCCCGTTTTTCTATGAATGCGCACAACCATCAAAACAAACCGCCGCTTCGCACATGAAAGACGGCGGCATCCCTCAGTTTGGTGAGATCGATGCTTTCGATACCGGTGGTTGTGATGAACGTCTGGACTTTATCCTGAAAGGTCTCGATCAGTTGGGTTTGCCGGTTGCGATCCAGCTCGGACAGCACGTCGTCGAGGAGCAAAATCGGATACTCGCCGACTTCCTCGCGGATCAGCTCCAGCTCCGCCAGCTTGAGCGACAACGCCGTTGTCCGCTGCTGGCCCTGCGAGCCGTAAATATGCGCTTCTTTGCCGTTGATCGTAAAGACGAGATCGTCGCGGTGAGGGCCGGTAAGCGTAGTGCCGCGGCGCAATTCCTGATTTCTCGTCTCGTTTAACTGTACCATAAACTTGCCGAATAAAATAGGTTCATCTTCATCCGCGAACTCGAAAGAAGGGCGGTAATGCACGCCCAGCGACTCCTGTCCGCCGGTAATTCCCGAATGAATCCGCTCGGCCCATACTTGCAGTTTCTCTATAAAGCTTTGACGTTTTTTCATCATTTTAGTACCGTGCCGGGCAAGCTGCTCATCCCACACGGCAAACATGGCGTCGTCGGCTCCGCGTCCGAAATCGATTTGCTTCAGGAACTGGTTCCGCTGCGCCAAAACCTTCTGGTACTGCATGGATTCGAAGAGATAAGACGGGTAGACCTGCCCGATCTCCATATCAAGAAAACGACGCCGGATCCCCGGCGCGCCTTTAACGATTTCGAGATCCTCCGGAGCGAACATAACGACGTTGAACGAACCGATAAACTCGCTCAGCCGGCGCTGCTCCAGCCCGTTGATTTTCGCCTTTTTGCCCTGTTTGGCAATGGAAAGCGAAAGCTTCAGCGTTCCGTATTTTTTCTCGACTTCCCCGTACAGCGAAGCGTCCCCGTTCTCCCATCGGATCAGCTCCCGGTCCTGATGGGTGCGGTGCGATTTGGTCAGGGCGAGCACGTAGATCGCTTCCAGCAGGTTCGTTTTTCCCTGGGCGTTTTCCCCGACAAACAGGTTGACCTGATGGTCGACGTTTAATTCGAATTTCTCGTAGTTCCGGTAATTCTGGATCGCCAGCTTTTTCAGGAACATGGCCGGCGCACCACTTGAAACGTCCCGCAGCCCGCAACCTCGACCCGGTCTCCGTCCACCAGCTTACGCCCCCGGCGGTTGTCCGGCTCCCCGTTTACCCGAACGGCCGTTTCCTGCAAAAAGCCTTTGGCCTGTCCGCCGGTGGAAATGCAATCCGCCAGCTTCAGAAATTGTCCGAGTGTGATGTATTCGGTACGGATTTCGACAGTTTTCATAAAACCCCTCAGTTCGTCGTCCGGTAGGGGAGGATCAGTTGCAGCAGCTTGGTGTCCCCGAGCGGTTCGATAATGATCGGGCTCATCGGGCCGGTAAAGCCAAGGCGGATGCCTTCGCTGTCGATAACCCGGAGCGCGTCCAGCATATATTTGGAGTTGAACGAAATTTTCAGGTGCTCGCCGGTCAGGCTTTCCACCGGAATCGTCTCCGTCACCCGGCCGATTTCGCTCGAGCTCGAGGAGATTTCCACTGTTCCGTCTTCGTTCATCACCATTTTGACGATGTTGGTTTTTTCTTCCCGCGAGAGCAAATATGCCCGGTCGATGGCGTCCGTCAGCTGCTTGCCGTTCAAAACCATTTCCGTCTGGAAGGTTTGGGGAATCAGCTTGGACGTATCCGGGTAGGTTCCTTCCAGCATGCGGGAATAGAACAGCAGGTTGTTCATGCGGAACAGCACCTGGTTGTCCGAAACGACGATGTCCGTAAGCGTGTTTTGGTCCGGCAAAATTTTGTTCAGTTCATTGAGCGTTTTGCCCGAGATGACCACGTTCTGAAAATATTGGTCTTCACCGGCGGCAAGCGGCGTTTCGCGCTGGGCGAGACGGTGCCGGTCGCACGAGATGAATTTGAGCCCGTCGCTGCCGAGCGTCCAAAGCACCCCTGTCAGAATGGGCGTCGACTCGTTGGCCGAAACAGCGAAGGAGGTTTGGCGGATCATTGTTTTAAGCAGGTCGCTCGCTACGGAAATAATGCGTTTCTCTTCGATTTCCGGAAGCTGCGGGTATTCCTCGGGGTCGAGACCGACGAGCTGCACTTCGGACCCTCCGGAACGAATCGTCGCCTGAAAAGGAGGCTTTACCTCGATTTCGATTTCCTGCGATGGGAGCTTGCGGACAATTTCACCGAAAAATTTGGCGGGCAGCACGATGCTGCCTTTGTCGTGGATGCGGATAATTTCTTTTCCGTCTTCCTCCGCCGGAATAAAGGACTGGATGGAAATGTCCGTATCGCTCGCGGTCAGGCGGATGCCCTCTTCCACGGCGTCAAATTTAATCCCGCTCAGGATAGGGATGGTGGTCCGGCTGGAGATGGCTTTGGAAACGTGAGCGATCGCTTCGTTCAAGTGATCCTTCGAAACGGTTAATTTCAACGGGTTCGACCTCCGGGTTCTAAAAAAGTATTTATCGGAATAAAGGTAAGTAATGCTTGTCTTCGGGAAAGAGCACAAAAAGGTTGCCGGAAGGCCGCTTGTCCGGCATTTCCGACCATCCTTATTATAATTGTTTTTCTTTAGTGATAGTAGTAGGGGGCCTGAATATGTGGATAGGTGCCGTCAGACTGCAAAAAACAGGCCTGTTCACATGTGAATAGATTGTGCATAGGCCTGTGGTTGTCCACTTGTTAATTAACGCCGGATTGTTTGATCTTCTCGGTGATGTTGTGAATAATCCGGCCGAGCTCCTGATCGGATTTCAGGTTCGACGTGATTTTTTCGTGGGCGTGGATCACGGTTGTATGATCGCGTCCGCCGAACGCTTCCCCGATCTTGGGCAGGGAATAATCCGTCAGCTCGCGTGAAAGATACATGGCGACCTGGCGGGGGAAGGCGACGGCCTTCGTCCGTTTGCGCGCTTTGAAGTCCTCCAGCCGCAATCCGTAAAATTCCCCGACTTTCTGCTGAATATCCTGAATGGTGATAACTTTCGGACGGCCGGACGGAATAATGTCCTTCAAGGCGTCGGCGGCCAGCGGAACGGAAATGTCCTCATTGATCAGCGACGAGTACGCCACGACCCGAATCAGCGCACCTTCCAGCTCCCGGATGTTGGTGTCGATCTGGCTCGCTATGTACACCATCGCTTCGTTGGGAATCTCCAGGTTTTCCGAACGGGCCTTTTTGCGCAGAATGGCGATCCGCGTTTCCAGGTCTGGCGGCTGAATGTCCGTAATCAGGCCCCATTCAAAACGGGAGCGGAGCCGTTCCTCCAGCGTAGGGATCTCCTTCGGTTGCCGGTCGCTTGAGATAATAATCTGCTTGCGTTCCTCGTGGAGCGCGTTAAAGGTATGGAAAAATTCCTCCTGCGTCGACTCCTTGCCGGCCAGGAACTGAATGTCGTCGATCAGCAGAATATCGACATTGCGGTACTTGTTGCGGAAGCTTTCGCCGCGGTTATCCCGGATGGCGTTGATGAATTCGTTGGTGAACTTCTCGGAGGAAATGTACACCACCTTGGCTCCCGGGTTTTGCTGAAGCACGTAATGGCCGATCGCGTGCATCAGGTGGGTTTTGCCGAGTCCGACGCCCCCGTACAAAAACAGAGGGTTGTACGCTTTCGCCGGCGCTTCCGCCACCGCCAGCGAAGCGGCGTGCGCGAACCGGTTGCCGGAGCCGATAACGAAGGAATCAAACGTATAGCGGGGGTTCAGCAGGCTCGTGAAGATTTCTTCCTGCATGGCAGGCGGTTTGGGAGCGGGCGCCGGCTGCGCCGTTTGGGCCGCGGCAAGCGTCTGCGCTTCTTCCTCCAGAACGAACTGCACGTCCACTTGCTTTCCGAAGGTTTCCAGCACACACGTTGCGATCATTTTGGCATAGCGGGATTCCAGCCACTCGCGTGCAAAGTTGTTGGGTGCGCAAATGACAAGCAGACGGTCGTTAAATACGCTGGCCTTCGTCGATTTGAGCCACGTATCGTAACTGGGTTTGCTTAGTTTGGTTTGAATGGCCGACAGCACCTGCTGCCAAAGATCGTTGACGTGGCTTTCCAAAACAGATTCACTCCTTATCAAAAATCGCCAAAAACAGACTTCAAGAGAGCCCTTCGCCTCCTGGACGGGAGAACGGGGCCGTATCGGAATAGGTGCGGCGGAGTTAAACGAATGCAAACGGCTCTAGTCCGTGAAAAGAAAGGGAGGACAGGGAGCCGTTTTAACGATCTTATCCACAACATTAAGCTATAGTAAAAACGATGTGTGGGATAACTGGCGTCTTGTTAACAGACTTATCCACAAGCTGTTGATAAACCTGTTCATATCCTGAGGTATCCACAACCAAAAAGTAATCTAAATATAACAAACCGGGCCTGTTTTTTCAACGGAATTTCTCTTTTATCCACAATGTCCATCCCTTGTGCGGCGAGATTATACACAGCACTACATATTGTGAATAAATTGTTGACCGTTCGACAGCAAGGGGGATTTCGGCCCGAAGGTTGTTCACAACCGGGTCGGAATGCGTCGAAAAGAGGGTGTGGACAGCCGTTTTCGGGGAGGGAAAGGAAGGTTGACTTTTCCCGCGCAAAATGGTTAAATGGAAAAAGGCATTTTTGGGATGGAAATCCTCGAGGAGGTGCAAAATAGATGAAACCGACTTACCAACCGAATGTGCGGCAGCGCAAGAAAGTGCACGGTTTCCGCAAGCGGATGAGCACGAAGAACGGCCGTAAAGTTCTGGCAGCCCGCCGTCTGAAAGGCAGAAAGAATCTGTCCGCCTAATCGGAAGACCACTTGCGTGGTCTTTTTTTTTGGATGCGCGAACGTGGGAGGGAACCCGCAGCGGTTTCTTCTCGCGCGCCGCGCGCGCGTGAACGATGGAGGGAATGGATGTGCAGAAGGAGCACCGTCTCGCCAAACGGGAAGACTTCAACCGCGTTTACCGGCATGGGAAGTCTCAGGCCAACCGCCAGTTCGTCGTCTATGCGCTGGCGCAAAAGCAGCCGGGGCCGTTCCGTCTCGGGGTATCGGTAAGCAAGAAGCTCGGGAACGCCGTCGTGCGCAACCGCTTGCGAAGAATGATGAAGGAGATCGTCCGGCTGCGGCAGGAGAACGTCGCTTCCGGGGTCGACATCGTCATCATCGCCCGAAAACCCGCCGCGGAGATGGAATTCGAAGAGATGGCGAAGAGTCTCGTTCACGTTCTGAAGCGGGCTGAGCTGTGGAACGGCGGCCCGAAACAGAACGCCCGTCAATAAGACCGAAAAAAGAGGGACGAGGGAGAGGCCGGTTCGGTTTCTTTGTTTCCCTTCTTATGGTATATTTGTGGTTGTACATGATTTTGAGAATGGCTTCGGGAGGAACGAAATTGTTGCAACGCTTTTACAAGCTCTGGCCGCTGGGCCTCGTCCTGCTTTTGGCGGGATGTACGACGATGAACAAAGACGGCACCATCAAGCAGATTGACCCGGCCAACGGATTCTGGGACCGGTTTTTCGTAGCGCCTCTGTCCCACTTCCTTGATTTCCTCGCGAACTTGTTCGGCGGATCCTACGGACTCGCGATTCTGGCGATCACGATTATTGTCCGTTTGATTGTATTGCCGCTGACCCTCAAGCAGTACAAGAGCAGCAAAGCGATGCAGGCCATCCAACCGGAGCTTGCCAAGATCCGGGAGAAATACAAAGATGATCCGAAAAAGCAGCAGGAAGAAACGATGCGGCTGTTTACAGCCAACAACGTCAATCCGATGGCGGGCTGTTTCCCGATCCTGATCCAGATGCCGGTCCTCATGGGGCTGTACCACGCGATCTTCCGGAACCCGGACATTCGCGACCATACGTTCCTTTGGCTGCAGCTGGGCGAGAAGGACCTCTGGATTCTGCCGACCATCGCCGCCTTGACCACGTTCCTGCAATCCAAGCTGATGCCGAAGCAGCCGGGCCCGCAAGCGAACATGATGCAGACGATCATGCTGATTTTCCCGGTCATGATTTTCTTCATGTCCCGCAGCTTTCCGTCCGCGCTTCCGCTGTACTGGATTTACACCAACACCTTTACCATCGTGCAGAATCTGATTATTTACCGCGACCGGAAAACGCCGGCACTGGCAGGCGCATCGGTCGAAACGGTCAAATCGGAGAAAAAATCCCCGGGCAAGGGTCCGAACAACGGCCCCAACAAAGGCTCGAACAAGCCGTCCGGCGGAACCAAAGGCGGAGCCAAAAAACCGTCGAAACGTTAATTAAGAAGAGAATACGTCCACTTTTACAGGGGTGATCCCATCCGATGAACAAGATAACCGTTACGGGAAAAACAATCGAGGAAGCGGTCAATCGGGGACTTCGCCAATGGAACGTCACGGAAGACCGCGTGAAGGTTTCCGTTCTGGAGCAGCCGACCAAAGGGTTATTCGGCTTGTTCGGGGCAAAGGAAGCCAAAGTGGAGCTGGAGAAAATTCCGGACCCGATTGAAGAAGCGGAGCTTTTCCTGCAGGATGTTTTTTCGACGATGGGACTCCGGGTGGACATTGAACGCATAAAAGAAGCGGACGACACGCTGCTGAACCTTTCGGGCAGCGAGCTCGGCATCCTGATCGGACGCCGCGGCCAAACCCTGGACGCGCTTCAGTATCTGGTGAACATCGTAGCCAACCGCTTCTCTTCTTCCCATATTCGCATCGTGCTCGATGCGGAGAAGTTCCGGGAGCGGAGGAAGAAGACGCTGGAGGATTTGGCGGCCCGTTTGGCCCACCGGGCGATCAGAAGCCGCCAGGAAATCGTGCTGGAGCCGATGCCGGCGCCGGAACGAAAAATTATTCATTCCTACCTTCAGGGCCATTCGGGCGTGAAAACGTACAGCACCGGAGAAGAACCGAACCGCAGGGTGGTTATTGGATTAAAGTAGTTTACAACCCCGGGAAACCGGAAACGATGAAACATGTGAGAGACGCAATGACTTGGGCAGTTAACGGGTCATTGCTTCTTTTTTATAACAGACAGGAGATGCATGCGATGATTTCCGATACCATTGCCGCCATTTCGACTCCGCTTGGAGAGGGAGGAATCGCCGTGATCCGCATCAGCGGTCCCGAGGCGATCGCCCAGGCGGACCGGCTGTTCCGCATGCGGGGAAGCTTAAGCGAGGCGCTCAGCCATACCGTTCATTACGGTCACATTGTCGACCCGGCATCCCGTGAAACGGTGGAGGAAGCGTTGGTTACCGTCATGCGCGCTCCGCGTTCGTTCACGACGGAGGATGTCGTGGAAATCGGCTGCCACGGAGGAATGGTTTCCGTACGCCGCGTGCTGGACTTGATCCTTGGGACGGGTGTTCGCCTGGCCGAACCGGGAGAGTTTACAAAACGCGCATTTTTAAACGGCCGGATTGATTTGGCCCAGGCGGAAGCGGTCATCGATTTGATCCGGTCCAAATCGGACCGGGCCCATCGGGTGGCCATGAAGCAGGTGGAGGGCGGGCTTTCCAAGAAGGTCGGGCTTTTGCGTTACGCGCTTGTGGAGCTCATGGCGCATATTGAGGTGAACATCGATTACCCGGAGCATGATGTCGAGGAAATGACAAGCGCGTTTATTCGAACCAAATGCACGGCGGCTCTGACAGAGGTGGCGGCTCTCCTGAAGTCGGCCCAGGAAGGGAAGCTGATTCGGGAAGGCATCACCACGGCGATTGTCGGCCGTCCCAACGTAGGGAAATCCTCTTTGCTGAATGCGCTGGCGCAGGAGAACCGCGCCATCGTGACGGATATCCCGGGGACAACTAGAGATGTCATTGAGGAATATGTTACGATGAACGGGATTCCGCTGAAGCTGCTGGACACGGCCGGCATCCGGGAAACCACCGACGTGGTGGAAAAAATCGGAGTCGAGCGGTCGAGGGGCGCTTTGGATGAAGCCGAGCTTGTTCTGTTGGTGGTCAACGGCAACGAGCCGCTGCATGAGGACGAACGGCAGCTAATGGAAGCGGTGCGAAACCGGAATTCCATTCTTATCATAAATAAATCCGATCTTCCGGCAAGACTGGAAGAAGAGACGGTTAACGCCATATTTCCGCCGGATCGCATTGTACGGATGGCCGTTGCCCGGGAGGAAGGGTTGGACCGGCTGGAAAAAGCGGTGACCGGGCTCTTTTTCGCGGGGGAAATGGAAAGCGGGGATCTGACGTATGTCAGCAACGTCCGCCACATCCGTTTGTTAAAGCAGGCCGAGGAGGCGCTGCAAGATGCATATGCCGCGACGGAAGCGGGAATTCCGATTGATCTGATCCAGATCGACATCCGCCGCGCCTGGGAATACCTTGGAGAGCTGACGGGGGAAACCGCAGCCGATTCGCTGGTAGACCAAATTTTCTCCCAGTTTTGTCTGGGCAAATAAGGGGTTTTATAGAAGCGGGAGGAATGCTTCACGATGAACTATCATGCAGGAGACTATGACGTCCTTGTCATCGGCGCCGGTCATGCCGGCTGCGAAGCCGCGCTGGCGTCGGCCCGAATGGGCTGCAGCACGCTGCTGTTGACCATTAATCTGGATATGGTCGCCTTTATGCCCTGCAACCCGTCGGTCGGCGGCCCGGCCAAAGGCCATGTGGTGAGGGAAATCGATGCGCTCGGGGGCGAAATGGGGCGGAACATCGACAAGACGTATATCCAAATGAGGATGCTGAACACGGGAAAAGGTCCGGCGGTGCATGCGCTGCGTGCGCAGGCGGACAAATTTCTGTACCAGCAAACGATGAAAGAAACGATTGAAAGACAGCCGAACCTTACCTTGCGTCAAGGAATGGCGGAAGAGCTGCTTGTGGAAGACGGCGTCATCCGCGGTGTGGTCACCAAGACCGGAGCCGAATATCGGGCGAAAGCGGTTGTTTTGACGACCGGAACTTACCTGCGCGGCAAAGTCATCATGGGTGAACTGATGTACGAAAGCGGTCCGAACAATCAGCAGCCATCCGTCCGGTTGTCGCAAAGCCTGAAGGAGCTTGGTTTAGAGCTCGTGCGTTTCAAAACGGGTACTCCGCCGCGGGTACACAAGGAATCGATTGATTTCAGCAAAACGGAAATCCAGCCGGGCGACGAAAAGCCAAAGTTTTTCTCCTACGAGACGACGGAGGAAGTACCCAACCAGCTTCCTTGCTGGCTGACCTATACCTCTTCCGAAACCCATACCATCATCAACAATAACCTTCACCGCGCCCCGATGTTTTCCGGGCAAATTGAAGGAACGGGGCCGCGGTATTGCCCGAGCATTGAGGACAAGATCGTGCGCTTTGCAGACAAGCCGAAGCACCAGATTTTTCTGGAGCCGGAAGGCCGCAATACCGCCGAATACTATGTGCAGGGGTTGTCCACGAGCATGCCGGAGGACGTTCAGCTGCAAATTCTCCGCTCCATTCCGGGACTGGAACGGGTGGAGATGATGAGGACCGGCTACGCGATCGAGTATGATGCGGTGATTCCGACGCAGCTCAAGCCGTCCCTGGAAACCAAATTGGTGGACGGGTTGTTTACGGCCGGGCAAATTAACGGAACCTCGGGTTATGAGGAAGCGGCCGGCCAAGGCATCATGGCCGGGATTAACGCGGCGCGCAAGGTACAGGGCAAAGAGCCGGTTATCCTCGACCGTTCGGAAGGCTATATCGGCGTACTGATTGATGATCTGGTGACCAAAGGGACCAACGAGCCGTACCGCTTGCTGACCTCCCGCGCGGAATACCGCCTTTTGCTCCGTCATGATAACGCCGATCTGCGGCTTACGCCGATCGGGTATGAAATCGGGTTGATCACGGAAACGCGTTATCAAAGCTTCCTGGCCAAAAAGGAAGCGGTCGCCCGTGAAGTCGACCGGTTGAAAGCGGAACGGATCCGCCCCGATGAGCAAACGCTGGAATTGCTGCGTGAAACGGGAACGGCGGAGTTGACCAACGCTACCGATGCTTTGACGCTGCTGCGCCGTCCGGAGATCTCCTACGCGCACATTGAGCGCCTGACTCCGTCTCCGGTTGAATTGACGGAGGAAATAAAGGAGCAGGTGGAAATCCAGATCAAATATGCTGGTTACATCGAAAAGCAGCTGGCGCAAGTGGACCGGATGAAAAAGATGGAGAAGAAGAAGATACCGGACGATATTGTGTATGAGGACATTCATGGACTGGCAACGGAGGCGAAGCAAAAGCTTGCCAAAATCCGTCCGGTTTCCATCGGACAGGCGACGCGGATTTCCGGCGTGACGCCTGCGGACGTTTCGATTCTGCTCGTTTACCTGGAGCACTACAATAAAGTGAAGGCGGCCCGGATCGGATCATGACTCAACGCGACGCAATCGAAACCCATTTTCAATCGCTGCTGGCGGAGAGGGGGATAACCCTTAGCGAAACTCAACTGGATCAGTTTGCAGTCTATTTCCGTGAGCTGGTGGAATGGAATGAGAAAATTAACCTGACCGGCATTACAGAGAAGGGCCAGGTTTACATCAAGCATTTCTATGATTCACTCGTGCTTTCGTTTACCCGTGATTTTCAAGACATCACATCCATAGCTGACATCGGTTCCGGGGCCGGTTTCCCCGGCATTCCGCTGAAAATTGTTTTCCCTCATCTTCGGCTGACGATCGTCGATTCGTTGAACAAACGGATCGGGTTTCTCCGCCACCTCACGGAAACGCTTGGACTGGCAGAGGTTCAATGCGTTCACGGAAGGGCGGAGGATGTTGCCCGGTTAGCGGAACATAGAGACCGTTACGATTTGGCGACGGCGAGGGCGGTGGCAAGATTGGCCGTCCTGAATGAATTTTGTCTTCCGTTCGTCCGCCCGGGCGGCCACTTTGCCGCCATGAAGGGCGCCGATCCGCAGGAGGAGATCGACGAAGCCGGCTACTCGCTTTCCCAGCTCAAAGGAGAAGTGGACGAGGTGCTTCCGTTTACGCTCCCTCAGGAAGAAGCGGCCCGCCATATTGTCATCATCCGAAAAACGGGTGCCACGTCAGGCAAATACCCCCGTAAAGCCGGAACCCCTCTAAAGACGCCCCTGCTTCGAAAATAGAAAATTTTGTTTCACGTGAAACATTCCCCGCCGAGTCGCAATCGCGCGAATTTGCGGGGAAAATGTTCGTATCCGCCAGGCAGGATTTTTACCGCCTTGCGGAGAATTTCTGTAGGTAGATCATTCCGTTTCAGCGACTGGCCGGCCGGTTCCGGTTCGTGTTTCAGCTAACGGGAGTTAGGTGGTTAGACGGATGAAAGAACAGTTGTCCAAGCTGTTCGGTTGGACCGAACGCAGCAATACGGATGAGGTAAAACAGATCCCCATTCAGGAAATCGTCCCCAGTCCCTATCAGCCCCGGACTATTTTTGACGAGGAACGGATCGATGAATTGTGCCAAACGATCAAAACGCATGGCGTGATTCAGCCGATTGTCGTCCGGGTGCGGGATGGGAAATTTGAGATTATCGCGGGCGAGAGAAGGTACCGCGCGGTCCGCAAGCTGGGAATGGACGCCATTCCGGCGATCGTGCGCGAATTTAACGACTCGCAAGCGGCCTCCATTGCGCTGATTGAAAATTTGCAGCGCGAAGGGCTTACCGCTCTCGAAGAAGCGCTCGCTTATCAGCAGCTGATGGAAATCCATCAGCTGACGCAGGAGAGCCTTGCACAGCGGCTCGGGAAGAGCCAGTCGACGATAGCAAACAAGATCCGGCTTCTCCAGCTGCCCGATCAGGTGAAAAACGCCCTGTTGGACCGGAGCATCACCGAACGGCATGCCCGGGCATTGCTTTCCTTGGATAATGAACAATTGCAATTAAAAGTGTTAAGCGATATTATTACTAAAGAGTTGAATGTCAAACAAACCGAAGCCAGAATTGCTTTCTATAAGGAAGTAAACCGGACCAAAAAGCAAAAGCGCGTTTCTTTTTCCAAGGACGTCCGGCTTGCGCTCAATACGATCCGGCAATCGGTCGACATGGTATCCCATTCGGGACTGCCGATTCACACGACCGAGCAGAACCATGAAGACCGTTACGAAATCATCATCACCATACCGAAAAACAAGGCCTGAGCGTCCCGAACCGACAAAAAGATTTGTCATACGGAGAAGCCGGGATTGCCCTTCAGCCGAAATAGAAAGAGCCGTCTCCATGGCAGTCTTGTCCGGTCTAATAAGCCGTGCACAGGAAGCCGTTTTTCTTTCTGTAGGCTCTTTTTTTATGGTTGAAAGCGTTCCGGCGGGTATTCCTGTCATCTTCAACCCATCGCTATTGAAATAGAAGGATAACAGCTGGCTGCTGCACCGAAACTTTTAGGTAGTGCAGGGCGGGAGAGGCGAGGAAATCGGACAAGTTATCCGACGAGCGTAAGAGGCTCGCCGATCTCCAGACAGGTGTTATTCATCCATTTAGGGAGCAGCTAACAAGGTATAAATGATTCCGGGGTGAACATATTGGCCAAGATCATTGCAATAACGAATCAAAAAGGCGGGGTGGGAAAGACCACGACATCCGTTAATCTGGGCGCTTCTCTGGCGTATCTGGGCAAAAAGGTACTGCTGGTGGACATTGATCCGCAGGGCAATACAACAAGCGGAATCGGGGTTAACAAGGCGGACGTCAATAACTGCATTTACGATGTTCTAATCAACGATGTGCATCCGAAAGACGCCATGATGGATACGCAGATCGAAGGCCTGAAAATCATTCCGGCAACAATCCAGCTTGCGGGGGCCGAAATCGAACTGGTTTCGACCATCTCCCGCGAAGTCCGGCTGAAAAAATCGCTGCAGCTGGTCCAGCATATGTTTGATTACATCCTTATCGACTGCCCGCCGTCCCTGGGTATTCTTACGGTTAATTCACTGACTGCGGCCGACTCCGTCATCATTCCGATTCAGTGCGAATATTACGCATTGGAGGGATTGAGCCAGCTGCTGAACACCGTCCGGCTGGTTCAGAAGCACCTGAATCAAACGCTGCAAATCGAGGGCGTTCTGCTGACGATGTTCGACGCCCGAACCAACCTGGGCATTCAGGTTATTGAAGAAGTGAAGAAGTATTTTCAGCAAAAAGTTTATCAGACCATTATTCCGCGTAACGTACGGTTGAGCGAGGCGCCCAGCCATGGCCAATCGATCATCACCTATGACCCCCGTTCCAAAGGAGCGGAAGTTTATATGGAACTTGCCAAGGAAGTGGTTCAGTATGAATAAACGTTTGGGAAAAGGCCTCGATGCACTCATTCCTTCTTTAAACATCAATGACGATGATAAAGTAATCGAAATTCCGGTTGACCAGCTCCGCGCCAATCCATACCAGCCCAGGAAAACATTTACGGAAGAAGCGATGAACGAGCTTACGGCTTCCATTAAAGAGCACGGCGTCATTCAACCGATTGTCGTGCGCAGCGTGCTTCGCGGCTATGAAATCATCGCCGGTGAAAGACGCTACCGCGCGGCGCAGGCAAGCGGACTAAAGACTGTACCTGCGGTAGTGAAAGGCTTCACCGACCGTCAGGCCATGGAAATCGCGCTCATCGAGAACATCCAGCGGGAAGATTTGAACGCGATTGAGCTGGCGCTGGCTTACCAATCGCTCGCCGACCAGTTTCAGTTGACCCAGGAAGAGCTGTCCCTGAAAGTGGGCAAAAGCCGCTCGCACGTCGCGAACTTTTTGCGGCTGCTGCAGCTTCCGGATGAAATCAAAGATTATGTTTCACGTGGAACATTATCCATGGGACATGCAAGAGCCATTGCCGGCGTCAAAAGCGACAAGGTGAAAAAGCAGCTGGCGGAAGCGGCGGTTCGCGAGCAGTGGAGCGTCCGCGAGATGGAGGAAGAGATCAAACGGCTGGAGCAGCGGAAGGAGAAGGGGCAGGATAGCAAGAAGGCCCCGGCGAAAGGGAATCCTTTTATTGACCAGGCGGAGGAAAATCTTCGTTCCCACTTCCGGACAACGGTAAAAATCAAACACGGAAACAACAAAGGAAAAATCGAAATCGCCTACTATTCCGAAGACGATCTGCAGAGATTGCTGGATATGCTCCAGGGACTTCCGTCATAAAACGGCCGGAAAGCATACCGCCACAGTCCGTACTCCGGACCGGCGTATGCTTTTTTGTTCGTTAGCGGATCGAGTTGGGACGGTTAAAAAAAGCCGCAAATGGAGGCGTCGGGACGTGAAACGGGTATATTTAGATCATGCGGCCTCATCATGGCCGAAGCCGCCTGAAGTGTCGGCCGCCATGATCCGTTGGCTGGAGGATAATGGGGCAAACCCCGGGAGGGGAAGCCACCGGATGGCGATGGATGCTTCACGGGCCCTATACCGCTGTCGCATGGAGCTGGCGGGTCTGCTTGGGGTCGGAAACCCGAACGATATCAGCTTTACGTCCAACGCAACCGAAGCGCTGAATTTAGCGTTGAAGGGGTTCTTGAAAAAGGGAGACCACGTCGTCAGCACGGAGCTGGAGCATAACTCGGTGCGGCGCCCGTTGGAGTGGCTGCGTGCGGAACGCGGGATAGAGATAACCTATGTGCCTGCGGATGAGACGGGAGAACTGGAGCTCGATGCGGTGGAGCGGGCATTTCGTCCAAATTCCCGGCTTCTGGTATGCACCCACGCCTCCAATTTGCTGGGAACCGTTCAGCCGGTCGAGGAGCTGGCCCACATCAGCCATAAACACGGCTGCATGATTTTGGTGGATGCCGCGCAGACGGCAGGGACCTGTCCGATCGATATTGAGAAGATGGGGCTGGATATGGTTGCATTCCCGGGCCATAAAGGTCTTCTTGGCCCGCAAGGGACGGGAGGGTTGTACATTCGTTCCGGCGTGGAGGTGGAGCCGCTGTTCCATGGCGGAACAGGGAGCCGGTCGGAGGAAATCGTGCAGCCTAAAACGCGTCCCGATTGTTATGAGGCGGGAACGCGCAATACGGTGGGGATCGTCGGTTTGACCGAAGGCGTTCGGCATGTGCGGCGTGAGACGGTGGAAGCCATTCGGGGCAAGGAAGCGAGGCTGACGGACACGCTGCACAGAGGGCTTCTTGAGCTGGGGCCTGTCCGCTGCCTTGGACCGCTTCCGGGCAAGGAGAGGGTAGGGATTGTTTCTTTTACCGTTTCGGACAGGGATTCCTCCGAGATTGCCCATGAGCTGGACCGGAATTACGGGATTGCCGTCCGGGCCGGGTATCACTGCACGCCGCTTGGTCACAAAACGGCGGGAACGCTGCAAACGGGAGCCGTTCGGGTAAGCGTCGGATATACGACGGAAATGGACGAGGTCCATTGCTTTCTGGAGGCTATGCGGGCTATAGTGGGAAACGGCGCTTAACGCAAACAAAAAGGTGCGAATAAAAAGAGGGTGGAAGGATGGGGAACACAGTGGGCGAAACGGGATGGGACCCCGAAGTGTTTTTTGCAGCCGGGCTGGTTTTGTTTGGGCTCTCGTTCGTTCTGTTTCTGATCGTATGGATTCGGCTGGGCAAGTTGAACAAACGGTACAAACGCATGCTGAACGGCCAATCGGGCGCCGATTACGAGCAAGTGCTGATCAGCATTCAGGAGAAACTGAACGGCTGGGGACAGGAGACGGAAGCAAACCGCCGGAGTATTGAGTATTTGCAAGAACGCATGAAGCAGGGGAAAACCCGCGTGCAAACGCTGCGCTACAACGCCTTTGAACAAGGTGGAAGCGACATGAGCTTCTCCATCGCATTTGTTAACGATTATCAGGACGGCGTTCTGCTGACCGGCATTCACAGCCGGGAGCAAACCTATCTTTACGCCAAGCCGGTGGAAAAGGGCGCATCCCGTTATTCGCTCACTCCGGAGGAAAAGAAAGTGCTGGAGCAGGCAACGGAGCGAAAATAAGGCTTCGGAGGGTCAGCCGGCGGCAGCGAAACAGCTGCTATTGCTCCAGCCCGGCAGGCTTCGCAGCGCGGAAAACGGCGATCCGTCCGCTTCCGAGCAGCGAAAGGTAAATCGATTTGGCGATCAGGTCGGCAAGCTTCATAACCAGGCTTAAGCGTGTATTCTGAAGCACGAAGTATTCCATAAAGCCGCTTACGTTTACAATGCCCGTGATATGAATATGCCCGACCTCGGGAAGATCCTTGTTCACGCCGGCGCCGGGCTTTAAAGGGCCGGGGGACACCTTGACGCTGCCCACATTGGCCAGCTGCCCCAGACAGGCGTCGATTCCCACAAGGAAGGGATTGTCATATTCGCGGTCCAGCAGCTCCACGGTCTCATGCAGGTTCATGGCATGCACCGGTTCGTCCAGCGTGCCGTGGAGGTAGATGTCGCTGAAGCTGTACTTGCGCAGCCGGCTCCCTACCAAAGGGCCGAGAGAATCTCCCGTTGAGCGATCGGTGCCTACGCAAACAAACACGACGGGACGTTCCGGGGAAACCTGCTTGAAGCATTCCGTCAGCAAACCGGCGATGTCGGAAGCCACGCGATGCTCGGAGCTGGGGAAAAAACGCGGTGAAAAAGAGGGAGAAGGCTGGCAATCCGGAATGATCTTCATAACATTCCTCCGTCATCCAAGTATTTTTACTAGTATACGAAGGCAATGCTAGTTTTATACGCGGACCGCAAAATCAATTGGACCGTTGAAGGAGGGGGGCGGCGATGCTGCTCATTGCATTTGATTCCACGCAGCAAGCGCTGCGGATGGAGACGCTTCTGGATTATTCGGAAATCGAAGCGGACACGCAGCCGACCCCAAAAGAAATTACGGCGGGGTGTACGCTTTCGATCGGATTTGAAGAGGAAGCCTTGCCGGCTGTGGCCGCAATCATCAAAAGCGAACGGGTGGAAATAAAGGGGGTTTACCGTAAGGAAGGGAACGGGTATCGGCCGGTCGAAATAAACTGACCATCGCAGGGCATAAAAGAGGGAGGCGGACATCCGGATGACGATGGCATTCCTGCAGATAGCGGAATCCGTGCAAGAGGCCGAGGCGTTTTTTACAAGAGTGCGGAATTATTTTACGAATCCCGATTTGTGGACGACAATCTTTTATACGTTTATAAAAGTCGCCTTGATTCTGATTGTGGCGCGGATCATCAACCGGATCGCCAAGAAGACGATTACCCGCATGGTGATTGAACAGGGGAACAGAAAGCGGATGCGCGTCGACCCCCGGAGGGCGACAACCATCGGCCTGCTTGTGGAAAACGTCATCACCTATACGGTAAACTTCATCGCCATTCTGCTGATCTTGAGCCAATTCAACTTTCAGCTGGCTCCCCTTCTGGCAGGCGCCGGGGTGGTGGGGCTCGCGATCGGGTTTGGCGCACAAAGTATTGTGAAAGACGTGATCACCGGCTTTTTTATCATTTTCGAGGATCAGTTCGGCGTCGGGGACGATATTCAAACGGGCGCGTTTCGGGGAACCGTGGAATCGATCGGTCTGCGGGTCACGACGATCCGTTCCTGGACGGGCGAAATCTTCATTATCCCGAACAGCACCATCACCACCGTCACCAATTTCTCGGTCTATAACGCCATTGCAGTGGTGGATTTTTCGTTCAGCATCGAGGAAGACGCGGGCAAAACGGTGGAGAAGCTCAACGAGGTGCTGCGCGAGCTGCACGAGAAGGATGACAATGTGGTCAGCTTGCCCGTTGTAAAAGGCATCCAGACCGTTGGCGAAAACATTTCGGTGCGCATCAGCCTGGAATGCAAGCCGGACACCCGGCAGGATACCATTCGCCGGTTGAACCGGGAGCTGGAGGCAAAGCTGAAAGCGGCGGAAATCCCGCCGGTTAAAGCGGCGACGTATTTGCCGGACGAAAAGAGGTGAGGAAGGGTGGAGCGGAAACAGTTTCAGCTGGGGGATGTCGTGCAGATGAAAAAGCCGCATCCGTGCGGAACGAACGAAATGGAAATCATCCGCATGGGCATGGACATTCGCATCCGCTGCACGGGCTGCAAGCACAGCGTGCTGGTGCCCCGGGCCAAGTTTGAAAGCAAGATGAAAAAGGTGCTGCGGTCCAATCCGCAGGCCGCTGCAACGGAGCAGGAGCGGCGGGGAACGGCCGGCGAGCCGGAGTGAAAAATGGTTCGGGGTGGACGTGCGGCCTGGACGAAAATTCCCGTTGCGCGTGAGCTGCCGGTTGTGCTACAATATGCTTTGTCCGCATGAAGGACATGGAGAGGTACCCAAGAGGTCCAAGGGGGCTGACTCGAAATCAGTTAGGCGTGTCAAAGCGTGCGTGGGTTCGAATCCCACCCTCTCCGCCACCTACATAAGCAAGAGCCATTTGGGTTGAACAAATCCATCGGTGAACTAACCTTCTACGCTATAAGCACGTAGGGGGTTTTTTATATTTTCCGGGTTCGAATGATGGAGAGAGCAAGGGAGCAGTCTAAGCCAGGGACGGTCCCGGATGAGCGAATAAGGGAGGACGGCAGGATGAACGAGGATACGCGGCAAAGTGACAACCGGAGCTCCTGGAACACCGGCGCGTATGAAGCGTGGCTGGAGCGGTTCGGAACGCCCGGGCAGGCGGCGGCCAAGCTCAAGGAAGACCCGCGCAAACGGATCGGTCCGGTGCTGGCGGACATGGGGGAGCCGGTGGAGGGGAAACGGATTTACAACCTGCTCGGCTCGAACGGAAACAAAGCGGTCGCGCTCGCGCTGCTTGGGGCGGAGGCGATCGTGGTCGATTTCTCGGAGGAGAACGCCCGGTATGCGAGGGAGCTGGCGGAGGCGGCTGGTGTTCCGCTCCGGTACCTTGTCTCCGATGTCCTTGCTTTGCCGGAGGAGGAATTAACCGGCCGGGCCGATGTGGTCTTTATGGAGTTCGGGATTCTGCATTATTTTACCGACCTTGCGCCGTTGTTTGCCGTTTGCGTACGGCTTCTAAAGAAGGGCGGCCGTCTGGTATTGCAGGACTTTCACCCGGTTTCCGTGAAGCTCATTTCGTCGCGGGGAACGACCGCCAACATCCGCAAGCATAAGGTGACGGGAGATTACTTCGATACCGCCTTGCAGGAAAAAGAAGTGGCGTTCTCCAAATTCCGCTCCGGCGAGGGCGGGGAGCCGCACAAAGTGAAGCTGCGCAACTGGACGCTTGGCGAGATCGTGACGGCGGTGGCGGGCGCAGGGCTCTTCATCCGCCGGCTGGAGGAGCTGCCGAATCAATCGTCGGAGCAGTTCGACCGAGGCATTCCCAAAAGCTTTACGCTGATTGCCGAAAGGCTTTAAACCCCGGAAACGGAATGCGGACAGCCCAAGAAAGAGGAAGCTCATACGAGCAGTTGACAGTTTGCTTATATAGCCTCCGGCCGGACTGCCCGCAGGAACCGTTATCCCGGCTTGCGCGAAACCCTTATCCGTTTTTCGTCTTGCGGTGCCATTTGCGGTTGTGATTGCTCGTTTCCGGGAACGTCTGGCCTTTTTTGAGCGTGATTTGCATCGGATCGTTGATGCCGGTGATCATGTCGTTTTCGCCGATTTCAATATAGACGCCGTCATTCGGGGCATGGTCCCCGGGCCGGAATTCCGTACGTTCGCCCATCGGTTTCACCTCCGTTCGGGTTTAGTTTGAACCCCGGAGCCGCGAGGTATAAATGGCAGTTTCAAGGCGAACGAGAGGGATTTTCAAAAGCAGTGCTAATTTTCTTGTGTTTGGGCTTCAAAAATGATAAACTATTTCGGTGCGAGTTTCTTTAAACGTTATCTCGCTCCTTGCTCCTTCGGCATCTTTGGATGCCCGCTGCCCAAGAGGGAGCCGCCAAGTCCATAAGGAGGTGAATCAAACATGCGCAAGTACGAAGTGATGTACATCATTCGTCCTGACATCGAAGAACAAAACGTTCAGGCCGCTGTCGAGAAATTTCAAACCATCATTGCAAACGGTGGCGAAGTGATCAAAAGCGAAGTCATGGGAAAACGCCGTCTCGCTTACGAGATCAAGAAGTTCCGTGACGGTTTCTACGTTCTTGTTCATTTCAACGCAACCCCCGAGGTTGTTGCCGAGCTTGAGCGCGTGATGAAGATTTCGGATGAAGTGATCCGTTATCTGATCGTCAACATCGACCACGTCGCGTAAGTTGCCCCGTTTTAATTGCCGCCGTGAGGAGGAAACAAGATGTTGAATCGCGTTATTCTGATCGGAAGATTAACCCGTGATCCGGAGCTTCGCTACACGCCGTCCGGTGTCGCCGTTACCCAGTTTACCCTTGCGGTGGACCGTCCGTTCACGAATCAGCAGAACGAGCGGGAAGCCGATTTCATACCGGTCGTCACCTGGCGCCAATTGGCCGAAACCTGCGCCAATTACCTGCGCAAGGGCCGTCTGGCCGCGGTGGAAGGCCGCATGCAGGTTCGGAATTACGACAACAACGAAGGCCGCAAAGTGTATGTGACCGAAGTGGTCGCCGACAACGTGCGCTTCCTGGAGTCGCCGAACCGCGAGGGAGGTCCGCAAGGAGGAAACCGGGACGAAATGGCAGGCAGCCGGTACAGTGGCGGAAACGGCGGCGGAAGGAACCGGGAACAGCAGGATCCCTTCGCGGACGACGGCAAGCCGATCGACATATCGGATGATGATTTGCCATTTTAACTCGAAAGGACTGAAACAAGATGAGCGTTAACAAACGCGAAGGCGGAGAAGAGCGCGGCGAGCGCAAGTTCGGAGGCCGCAAAGGCCGCAACAAGCGCCGCAAAGTGTGCTACTTCACCGTCAACAAGATCAAATATATCGATTACAAGGACACCGAAACGCTGCGCAAGTTCATCAGTGAACGCGGCAAGATTCTGCCCCGCCGTGTAACCGGAACGTCCGCCAAGTACCAACGCATGCTGACGACGGCCATTAAACGGTCCCGTCAAATCGCGCTTCTGCCGTACACCACGGAGTAATCCGAATGAAGCAGCCGGGAAACCGGCTGCTTTTTATTTGCCGGGGCAAGCGATTTGCCGCCGGGCGGACCGTGCCGAACCCGGCGGGGTTATGCTATAATGAGGGGTAAAGTCTGATCAAGAGAGTTGAGTGAAGCTGGGTGAACCGTAAGTTCAAGGGCGTCTGGATGCCGCTCCTGTGGAGTCTCATCCACCTGATTTTGATTTTTTCCTTTTTTATACCGGGCATTAACCTGCTGACCGTTCATCTGATGATGGTCACCACGCTGTATCTGTATTTGAAGCTGCCGTTAAAAGGCTTTGTGCCGGTCTATGCCGTCAACCTCGGGATTCTGGCGCTGATCGGAGGCGGGGAGTTTACCTTTTTGCTGCTGGGTCTGCCCCTGTTCTTCCTGCCGGCTTCCCTGGTGATGGGAGCCTTGTACAAAAAACGGGCGTCGGCTTTCAAAGCGCTGGCAGGCGGCGGTCTGACCCTGGTCGCAGAGTTGATCGCTATACTGGTAGGGATGAGAATCGCGGGTTACGATCCGTTTGGCTATATGAAGGACATGATGAGCGACAGCCTGAATACGATGCCGGCCGGGCTTGTCACCGTGGACGCGGCGGCGCTGAACGCCTTTTTCCATACGGTGCAGATGCTTTCTCCGCTGATGATGCTGATGATCGGCGCGTACTACGCCCTGATTACGCATTTGCTCTCCCGTTGGATTCTGACGGCTTCCAATCTCGCCATTCCGGCGCTTCCGCCTATGCGGAGCTGGAAGCTTCCCCGAACGACCGCCTGGTATTTCCTCGGCATTCTGATTCTCAGCATGTTTGTCAACGCGCAGAGCGGCTCGATTCTGACGATGGCGATCCTGAACATTTTGCCGGTGCTGACTATCATGCTGGCGGTTCAGGCGCTGTCCTTTCTGTTTTTTCTCGTTCACCGGTTTCGATGGAACAAAGCGATTCCCTGGCTGGCGGTTGTCCTGGTGCTGATGTGGAGCGCCGGGCTGTACATCGCGGTTTTCATAGGCCTCCTGGACACCCTTTTTCCGCTGAGGGAGAAGCTGACCGATAAATCATGACGGGCGGAGGGGCGTAGCGCAATGCCGAAGAAATTGTTGAATCGCTGGCATGGGCATCACGTGCTGTTGGGGTTCCTGCTGCTGGTCGGGTTGTCGGCGGGATTGTTCTTCTATAACCGGCCGCTAGGCATCGGCGGGCTGGTGCTGGCGGCCGTTCTGGCCGTCTACACGCTTTATGCCGAAAGAGGGTTCCGAAAGGAACTGAACCGCTATTTGGCCACCCTGTCGCAGCGGGTCAAGAAAGCGGGCAACCAGGTGATCCGGGACATGCCAATCGGCATCATCCTGTACGACGAAGAAAAGCGGATCGAGTGGCACAATCCGTTTCTGGGCGAAATGCTCGGCAGGGAATCGGTGATTGGAGAGCCGCTGGGCGATGCGATACCCGAATGGAAAAAGAAAGAGAAGGAAGCGGCCCAGACGTTCGAGCTTGAAGGCCGGACGTATCAGGCGCAGGTGAAGGAAGACGAGCGGCTGATTTTTATCCGGGACGTTACGGAGGAAACCAAGCTCCGGCAGACGTATCTGGAGGAACGAATCGGCATCGGCCTTGTGATGCTGGATAACCTGGAGGAAGCGAGCCAGGGGATGGACGATCAGACCCGCAGCATCATGCTCGCCAAGGTGACAAGCGTGATCAACGAGTGGGCCCAGAAAAACAACCTGTACCTGCGGAGACTGGCCTCCGACCGCCACATGTTCCTGATGAACCAAAAGGCGCTTTCCGCCCTGGAGCAGGACCGCTTCGGCATCCTGGACGACGTGCGGGACATGACGGCCGACCAGAAGGTGCCGATCACGCTCAGTATGGGCGTGGCCTCCGGCATGAGTGGCATTGCCGAGCTTGGCCAGATGGCCCAGTCGAGTCTCGACATGGCCCTCGGCCGCGGAGGCGACCAGGTGGCGGTGCGGGTCGGCGACAAGACCGTTTTTTACGGCGGCCGCACGAATGCGGTGGAGAAGCGGACGCGGGTCCGCGCCCGGGTTATCGCCCACGCGCTGCGGGATTTGATCAAGGAAAGCGACCGCGTGGTAATCATGGGGCACAAGAACCCCGATTTGGATTCCATCGGCGCAGCCATCGGCATTCTGAAGGGCGTCCAGGCGCATAAAAAGGAAGGGTTCATCGTGGTCGACACGATCAGCCCGTCCATTCAAAAGCTGATGGACGCCGTCAATGAAGACGAGAAGCTGGCGAAGTGGTTCATCTCGCCCGACCAGGGACAGCAGATCACCACCCCGCGCACGCTGGTCATCGTGGTGGACACCCACAAGGCGTCCATGGTGGCGGAAGCCCGCCTTTTGCAGCAGACGAACCGTCTGGTGGTGATCGACCATCACCGGCGGGGCGAGGATTACCTGCAGGACGCGATGCTGATCTACATGGAGCCGTATGCATCCTCCGCCTGCGAGCTGGTAACCGAGCTGATCCAGTACATTCACGAACGGCTGTCGCTGGGCGTGATCGAAGCGACGGCGCTTCTCGCCGGGATGATGATGGACACCAAAAATTTCAGCGTCCGCACCGGCTCGCGGACGTTCGACGCCGCCTCCTACCTGCGGCGAAGCGGCGCCGACATGGCGCTGATTCAGCAGCTGCAAAAGGAAGATCTCAAAACGTACGTGAACAAGGCGAATATCATCCAGCATGCGGAGATTTTCTATGACCGGATCGCGCTCGCCGTATCGGAGCCCGGGCAATCCTACCCGCAGGTGCTGATCGCGCAAGCGGCCGATACCCTGCTCGGCATGTCGGGGATCATCGCATCCTTTGTTATCGCCGAACGGCCGGACGGCCTGATCGGCATCAGCGCCCGCTCGACGGGGGATTTGAACGTCCAGGTGCTGATGGAGCAGATGGGCGGGGGCGGACATCTTTCGAACGCCGCCACGCAGCTGGAAGGAACGCTGGACGAGGCGGAGACCCGCCTGATGGAGCTTATCCGAAACACTATGATGGAAGAGGGGATTGCGGAATGAAAGTCATCCTTTTAAAAGACGTGAAAGGCCAGGGCAAGCGCGGCGAAATCAAGGAAGTGTCCGAAGGCTACGCCACCAACTTCCTGTTTAAACAAGGGCTGGCCAAGCCGGCGACCGACGGCAACATCAAGACGCTGGACCAGCAAAAGCAATCCGAAGCCAAGAAGAAAGAGCAGGAAAAAGAGGATGCCCGCAAGCTGGCCGAGAAGCTGTCCGGCCTGACGGTCGTCATCAAGCACAAAGCGGGAGAAGGCGGCCGGCTGTTCGGCTCGATCACGACCAAGCAAATCGCCGAGGAGCTGCAGAAATCGCACCAGATCGCCATCGACAAACGCAAGATGGTGCTGGACGAACCGATCCGCGCACTGGGGACCACCAACATTCCGGTGAAGCTCTATCCCGACATTACCGGAACCTTGAAGGTTCAAGTAACCGAGGAATAAGAGCAGATGGAAGGGGAACTTCTGCTTCAAGGCGTCCCGCCGCAAAACACGGAAGCCGAACAAGCCGTGCTCGGGGCGATTCTGCTGGACGGAGAATCGCTGCTGACGGCGATGGAACGGCTGTCGCCCGAGGATTTCTACCGTCCCGCGCACCGCAACATCTTTGAAAGCATGATCGCGCTGTCGGAAGGCGACGATCCGGTCGACCTGATCACTCTGACCGCAAAGCTGCAAGCGCGCGGCCAGCTGGAGGAGTCGGGCGGCGTCTCGTATTTGGCCGAGCTGGCCAATTCGGTTCCGACCGCAGCCAACATCGATTATTACGCCCAGATCGTCGAAGAGAAATCGATGCTCCGCCGTCTGATCCGGGCGGCGACGCAGATCGTTTCCAACGGGTACGCCAGCGCCGAAGACGTCGGCGGCCTGCTGAGCGAAGCGGAGCAGCGGATCACCGAAATCTCCAACCGGCGGTCGGGCACAGGCTTTATCGCCATCCGCGACGTGCTGATGGAAGTGTTCGAACGCGTCGAATTCCTGAACCAGAACAAGGGCGGAACCACAGGCATCGGGTCGGGCTTCCGCGACCTGGACAAGATGACGTCCGGCTTTCAGCGGTCGGACCTGATCATCGTCGCGGCCCGGCCTTCCGTCGGGAAAACCGCCTTTGCGCTCAACATTGCCCAGAATGTCGGGGTGCGCGAGAAGGAGACGGTCGCCATTTTCAGTCTGGAAATGGGCGCCGCCCAGCTGGTGCAGCGGATGATTTGCGCCGAAGCGAACGTCGACGCAGGGAGGCTGCGGACCGGCGCGCTGGAGCCGGACGATTGGGAGAAGCTGACGATGGCGATCGGCTCGCTGTCGGAAGCGGAGATCTACATCGACGATTCCCCGTCCGTGACCGTCACCGACATCCGCGCCAAATGCCGCCGGCTCAAAAAGGAACGCGGCCTCGGCATGATTTTGATCGATTACCTGCAGCTGATCCACGGCCGCGGCAAAGGCGGGGAGAACCGGCAGCAGGAGGTCTCGGAAATTTCCCGGACGCTCAAGCAAATCGCCCGTGAGCTGGAAGTGCCGGTTATCGCCTTGTCCCAGCTCAGCCGGGGCGTGGAGCAGCGCCAGGACAAGCGTCCGATGATGTCCGACCTTCGGGAATCGGGTTCGATCGAGCAGGACGCCGACATCGTCGCCTTCCTGTACCGGGATGATTATTACAACCAGGAATCCGAGAAAAAGAACATCATTGAAATCATCATTGCCAAGCAGCGGAACGGCCCCGTCGGCACGGTGGAGCTGGCCTTTCTCAAAAACTACAACAAATTCGTCAGCCTCGACCGCAGCCATCAGGAAGCGGCCGCGGCCCGTGCATAATGGCGGAAAACGTCCTCCTTTCATCCCGGTTAACGGGAATGAGGGGAGGGCGTTTTTGCATGAGGCGAGGAAAAAGAACGGGGGTTGGTCGCGGCAGGCAATGGTAGGCCGATGTCAGATGATAGATATCCGAACATTTAACAGATAGTTAGTAGAATCGTTCGCTTTTAAATTGACTTTGGCTATCGGGACTGCTACACTGAGTATGCTGCCTGCCAAAGGCGGCTAATTTGGGTGTCTGCCAAGGCGCCTTTACGGGGGAATGAAGATGTCGACCGTAGTAGTTGTCGGAACCCAATGGGGAGACGAGGGAAAGGGCAAAATTACCGATTTTCTGGCCGAATCGGCCGAAGTGGTGGCCCGCTACCAAGGGGGAAACAACGCCGGACATACGATCCTGATCAACGAAAAGAAATACAAACTGACGATGATTCCATCGGGCATTTTCTATAACGACAAGATGTGCATTATCGGGAACGGAACCGTAATCAACCCGGGAGCGTTGATTGAGGAAATCGCTTACATAAAGGAGAACGGGTTCTCTACGAGCAACCTGAAGATCAGCGACCGGGCGCACGTGATTATGCCGTACCATCTGGTGCTTGATAAATTGGAAGAGGAACGCAAGGGCGACAGCAAAATCGGAACGACCGGGAAAGGCATTGGCCCCTGCTATATGGACAAGGCGGCCCGTTCCGGCATCCGGGTGGCCGACCTGCTGAACCCGGCCGAATTCGAACGGAAGCTGCGCCGGAACGTAAAGGAAAAGAACGAGCTGATCGAGCAGGTCTACGCGGGCAAGGGCGTCGACGTAGAGGAAATTCTGCAAAGCTATCTGGGGTATGCGGAAGAGCTGCGTCCTTACGTAACGGACACCTCGGTCGTTCTGAACGATGTCATCGACCAGGGCAAGCGGGTGCTGTTTGAGGGCGCTCAGGGCGTCATGCTGGACATCGACCACGGGACCTATCCGTTCGTGACCTCCTCCAATCCGTCGGCCGGCGCGGTGTGTATCGGATCGGGGGTTGGCCCGACCAAGATTCATCAGATTATCGGCGTAGCCAAAGCCTACACGACGCGGGTCGGAGACGGCCCGTTCCCGACGGAGCTGAACAACGAAATCGGCGACATCATCCGCGAGACCGGCCATGAATACGGCACGGTGACGGGACGTCCGCGCCGGGTCGGCTGGTTTGACAGCGTCGTTGTCCGCCACGCCCGCCGGGTGAGCGGCATCACCGGCCTTTCGCTCAACTCGCTGGACGTGCTGACGGGCCTTCCGACGGTGAAGATTTGCACCGGCTATCATTATCGCGGCGAGCTGATCGAGCACTACCCGGCCAGCCTCGACGTGCTGAACGAATGCGAAGCCGTATACGAGGAGCTGCCCGGCTGGACGGAGGACATCACCGGCGTCCGTTCGCTGGATGACCTTCCGGTCAATACCCGCCACTACTTGAACCGGGTGTCCGAGCTGACCGGCATTCCGGTGTCGATCTTCTCGGTAGGCCGCAACCGCGAGCAAACCAACCAGGTTCGTCCGATTTACATCTAACCGGCTGAGCCGGCAATCGAAAAGACGGTCCCATTTCCGGGGCCGTCTTTTTTGTGATCCGATCAGGCGGAACCGGGGCGGACAAGCCCTGTCCGGGGGAAAACCGGTTATGCCTCCTTTTTTCTGTCGATACTGGTGAAAGCCGCTGCCCGGCTTTCAGGCCGGCGTGTGGCGGAAGGGAGAGACGAGCATGACCAAGCTGCTGTTTTGGATCGGCAAACGAATGGCGGAAGCGATTCTGATCTCCGCCGTCAGCGTGGCCGTTACTTGGATGACCGTGCGGATCTATCTGGACCGTGTCATGGAATCGTATCATTGGCAGTCGGCGGACGCCGGCCTGACGGATGTGCTGGAGGCGTTTCTGGCGGACCCGGAGGGAACGGTACCGGCCGGTTCCGGGCCGGGTGCAAAAGCGGCCGATACAAGTGCTCAAACGGAAAGCGAGAGCGGTTCGACGGTACCGGCCCCAGGGGCAGGGGAGGGCAAAAGCTTTCGTGAGCGCACCGGTCAAGCGGAGGCCGACGCCCTGCCCGGACCGGGCGGCTCTTCGTCGCCAATGCCGAGCGTGTCTGGTGACGGAACATCCGGGAACGATGGAAAGGAACGGGTGGAAGCGCTCGGGGGAGAAGCATTCGGGAAGCAAGCGCCGGGACAGGCCCGCGTCGCTTTTTCCCCGGAGGAGGTGCTGGCGTGGAAGGAAAAGCTGTCTGCGGCGGATAAGGCGCAGGTATACGACCTGCTGCAAAAGGGCCTCGCGGAAGAAGATATGCAGCGGCTGGCGGAGAAGCTGGAGGGCGGGATCACCGCCGAAGAGTGGGCGGACATTCAATCCGCACTTCGTTCAAAACTTCAGGCGAATGATTACGACAAGCTTCTGCATATAATGAACAAATATTGAATAGTCACACAATTGTGATCGTTTTCGGTTGAAACGTCCGCAAATCTTGTGCTACTCTATTAAAAGCATATGAAGAAATGCGACTTTTTACAGGGGGACGGCCTTGGTTGTCCTACCGGGGGAGCATTTTGCCGCCGGATTCCGTCATTTTCTGTCGATTGAATGCGCTGGTGCAGCTGGACCGGCCGATCGCCGGCCTTTGTTTTTAACCGGCCGTTTCAGGAGAAAGACGGATTCCATTAAGCCGTTGCAGGTTTGCTGATCTACATAGGAACCAATGAGGGCGTTCGACAAGACGGGGTTTGGACCGGTTTCGGACGGCGAGACGCAGGCGCGGGCGGACAACGATTCAAAAGGAGAACCACACATGACAGGTAATAAGAGGATGGAATGGCTTCGCAGCCTGCTGTTCCGGAAACGGGAACAGGCGCCGAAGACAGGCCAACGCTCGACTGCCGACATAGCACTAATCGAAGAAACGACCGAAAAAAGCAAAGCCGAGCACCCGAAGAAGCAGACGAAGCGGGCAGGGGGCGCAGGCGTGAAGCCGGCAGCGGCCGGCAAGAAGCGCACCGCGGGCGGCAAAGCCGCAGGGAATGCAGGCGGTGCAGGGGCGAAAGCAAAAGCGGCCGGAGCCAAATCCGGCGGCGGCAAGAAGGCGGGGGCAAGCGCAGCCGCCAAAAGCCGCAAACCGGCCGCGGGCAAGAAGAACGCCGCGTCGGTCAACAACGTGCCGGCGGCACAGGACGGCGTAGCGGCAGCCGCCGCAAAGGCCTGCGGAGCGGAGCATAGCGGGCAGACGGCGCCGGCCGTGCATATCCGCGGACGCAGCGGCGGTGAGGCCGGGCGCGCGGACAGCGCGGCGGCGAAGAAGCCGTCCGCGCCGATGCTGGCGGCGGCGGTGCAGCCGAAGGCCGCTGCGCGCGCCGAAGCGGGCAAGCGTGCTGCGGCACAGCCGCAGGAGCCGGCGAAGCGGCCGGAAGCGGCGGCAAGCGCGCTGCCTGCGGCGGACGAACGCGCGGCCAGCGTGACGGAGGCGGCTGCGGAGCTGCGGCAGCCGGAGGCGCCGGCAGCCGCTTCAGCGGAGCCTGCGCAGGGCGCCGGGGCCGCGGTTGCGGAGCAAGCCGCGCACGAGCCGGCCGTTGCCGAGGCGGAACGCGTGCTGCCGGCTGCGGAAGGCCAGCAGCCGCTGGAGGCGCTCCCGCTGCAGGTCATCGCGAAGCGGCCCTCCAAATGGAGAAGGGCGCTGTCCATCGGCGCGGCAGCGGCCTCGCTGCTGATCGTCGCCGGGATTACCTTGGGCGGCCACCGTTACGTGGAGGCCAACACGCAGGAAGTGTACCACTTGTACAAGAACGGAACCGAGCTGGGCGTCATCAGCGATCCCAAGCTGGTCGACGAATTAAAGATTTCCAAGTACAAGGAATTAACCCAGCGTTACCCGGATACCCAGATGGTTTTGGAAACCGAAGGCATCGTCATCACTGCTGAAAAGGCTTTCAAGCCGGAAACGGACGACGAAGGGGCGCTGAAGCGCCTTGCCGCACTGTTCGATTCCCACGCCATCGGCACGGAGCTGGTGATCGACGGCAAGACGGTGGCGGTTCTCGACAGCGAGGAAACCGCCGAGGCCGTGCTGAAGCAAATCAAGGAGCCGTTCCTTCCCGAGGACGCCAAAGCGGAAGCGAAAGCGGCGAAGAAGGACAGCAGGCTGAAGGTGTCGATGCTTTCGCTCGACAGCACGGAAGCAACCGAGGCCGAAGAGAACACGGAATTCACGCAGAAGGTCGAGCTTCGCACGGTGGAAACCGTGCCGGGAAGCTTTGACGATCCCGATGAACTGCTGAAGACGCTGCGGACCGGCAATGTCGGACCGCGCGAATACACGGTGGTGCAGGGTGATGTACTGGGCACCATTGCCGAGAAGTTTGACATCACGACCGAAGCGATCCATAAGAACAATCCGGAAATCAAAGGCGACTTTATCCGCGAGGGCCAAAAGCTGAACCTGACGGTTCTGCAGCCGGCACTGACGGTGAAGACGGTTGAAGAGGTGACCGAGACCGAGGAGATTCCGTTCGGCACGAAGGTCATCCGCGACCCGGAGGTCAAGGACGGCATCGTGAAAAAGGTCAGTGAAGGAACCAACGGCAAGAAAAAGCTGGTGTTCCGGGTGACAAAGCTGAACGGGGAGGTCGCACAGGAGGAGCTCATCAAAGAAGAAATTCTTCTGGAGCCGGTGCAGGCCGTCATCCGCAAGGGAACCAAAGTGATCAAAGGCGAAGGCACCGGCAATTTTGCCTGGCCCGTCCTGTCCGCCAGTCTCAGCAGCGGATATGGCATGCGCTGGGGCAAGATGCACAAAGGCATTGACCTGACATCCGGCAACAAGAACATTTTGGCCGCCGACAATGGAGTGGTCACCGATACCGGCTTCCGGTACGATTACGGCAAGTACATTATCATCAATCATAACAACGGCTATGAAACCATGTACGCCCACCTCAGCATGATCAACGTCAAGAACGGCCAAACGGTCGAAAAAGGCGAGAAGATCGGCTACATGGGCAGCACCGGCGATTCCACCGGGGTGCATCTGCATTTTGAGGTTCATCGGGAAGGCGCGCTGCAAAACCCGCTGAAATTTTTGAGCCGATAACGGTTCGGCGCCGCTGACCGCCTTTTCCATAACACGTTGCGTCAGGCTGCAGGAGCAGCCTGACGTTTTCATTTTCCCGGCTTCCGGCGACGGGCTTTTGGTGATGGCCTAACGCTCGAATGAACGAGGGAAAGCGGGCCGTTTTCCAGCCGAAAACACACAAACGAACCGCCGCCAAACAAAGCGGAGGCGGGGCAAGTATGATACAATAAGAGGATAGCGGGCAACCGAAAAAGACCGGCGGAACGCGCCCGGTCCGCCCGCCGGCGCCGCCGCCGAATCCGGCCGATGGATGGCCGGGGACCGGGATGGCGGTTGACCGATTGTGCGGAGGTGCCACGGATGCAGGGGAAAATTCTGGTTGTGGACGATGAACAGCCGATAGCCGATATTTTAAAGTTCAATCTGGAAAAGGAAGGTTACGAGGTTATTTGCGCCTACGACGGCGGCAAAGCGGTCGAGCTGGCCTTTTCCGAGGACCCGGACCTGATCCTTCTCGACTTGATGCTGCCCGTCAAGGACGGGATGGACGTATGCCGCGAAATCCGCGCCAAGCTGAATACGCCGATCATTATGCTGACGGCGAAGGATACGGAGATCGACAAGGTGCTCGGCCTTGAAATGGGGGCGGACGATTATGTTACCAAGCCGTTCGGCACCCGTGAGCTGCTGGCCCGCGTGAAAGCCCATTTGCGGCGGCAAAACCGGAAGCCCAGCCAGCCCGAGCCGGCCTCGCAGGGGCTGCGCATTCACAAGCTGCTGATCGACAGCGATACGTATGTCGTGTACAAGGACGGAGCGCCGGTGGACTTGACCCACCGGGAGTTTGAACTGCTCCAGTACATGGCCAAGAATACCGGCCGCGTCATGACGCGGGAGCATCTGCTGCAGGCGGTATGGGGCTATGATTATTTCGGCGATGTGCGTACGGTCGATGTGACCATTCGCCGGCTGCGCGAGAAAATAGAGGACGACCCGAGCCAGCCCGCTTACATCGCTACCCGCAGAGGGCTTGGCTACATGCTGCGGAATCCGGCCTACGGAGGCATCTAAATGAAAGGGGTCCGCTTTTTCCGCACCATCCAGGTGAAGCTGATCATCATTTACGTGCTCCTCATTTTGTTTGCCATGCAGCTCATCGGGGTTTATTTCATGCAGGTGATGAAAAGCTCCTCGCTGAAGAGCTTTTCCAGCTCGCTGCAATACGAAGCCTCGCTCCTCGCCACCTTTGCCGCGGAAAAGCTCCCGGAGGGCGCCAGAACAACGGCCGCCGCCAGAACCCCGCAGGATATTCTGAATGCCTATGGAGATTTGGAGGACATCGCTAAATTCTCCAGCGCCGATATCCTCCAGATCGTCGATGCGGACGGAAACGTCGTCAGCACGACGGAACAAAACCCCGAGGCCATTCTGGGCCACAAAAACAATGACATTTTGATCAGCCGGGCGTTGCAGAACATCCGCGACAACGAGCAGACCGTTGTGGACGACATGGGCAATCGCCTGATGGTGCTGTCGCTCCCGGTGGTCAAGGACGGCAAGGTGCTGGGGGCCGTATACATCAAGAAGTCAATGCAGGAAACCTACGCCACCATTCGCCGGATCAACGGCATCTTTTTCTCCGGGACCATTATCGCCCTGGCGCTTACCGCGCTGCTCGGCATTTTTTTATCCCATACGATTACGAGCCCCATCAAGGAGATTACCCGTCAGGTCACTTCGCTCGCCGAGGGCCAGTTCCGGCAGCGGGTGCGCATTCACGGCGAAGACGAGATCGGGCAGCTCGGCAAAGCGTTCAACTACATGACCGAACGGCTGAACGAAGCGTTATCCGCCAATGAAGAGGAAAAAGAAAAGCTGGCCTCCATCCTCAGCAACATGAGCGACGGGGTGCTGGCGAGCGACGAGTTTGACCGGATTATTCTCATCAACCAGCGGGCGGCACAAATGCTGGACATCGATCCGCAGGTGGCGGCCGGCCGGCCGATGAGCGAGCTGCTTTGTCTGCCGCCCGAGCTGTTCCAGGGGCAGGCGCGGGACGAGGAACGCCGCACCCTTTCCGAGTTTCAGCATCGCGACCGGGGCTCCCGGCAGGTGCACGTTACCCTGACGCCGATTCACCGGCGGGAAATCGGCTTGTCCGGCACCATCGTGGTGCTGCAGGACGTCACGGAGCAGATGGAGCTGGAGCAGTCGCGCCGCGAATTCGTCGCCAACGTGTCGCACGAGCTGCGGACGCCGCTGACCACCATGAAAAGCTACCTGGAAGCGCTGGAGGACGGCGCGATGGAGCAGCCGGAGCTGGCCCAGCGGTTTCTGGGCGTCACCCGCAACGAGACGGAGCGGATGATCCGGCTGGTCACCGACCTGCTGCATCTGTCGCGCTTCGATTCCAAGCAGGCCCAGATCAAAAAGGAAATGACCGAGGTAACCGAAATGCTGGAGGAGGTAGCCGACCGTTTCTCCTTCCAGTTGAAGCAGCGCGGCATCGAGCTACGGCTGGAAACGGGGCAAACCCGGCCGATTCTGGTGGACCGGGACAAGGTCGACCAGGTGCTGGACAACCTGGTGTCGAATGCGATCAAGTATACGCCCGACCACGGGAAAATCGTCATCGCTTCCCGCGAACGGGAAGGCGACCTGCTGGAAATCTCCGTCGAGGACAACGGGGTCGGCATTCCGAAAAAGGACCTGGAGCATATTTTCGAGCGGTTTTACCGGGTGGACAAGGCCCGTTCCCGAAACATGGGCGGCACCGGACTCGGTCTGGCTATTGCCCGGGAAATTGTCCGCGCCCACGGAGGAACGATTCAGCTGGAGTCGGAGTATAACGAAGGGACGCGCGTGGCCTTCACGCTGCCCTACCAGGAAGGAGGCGAGCGGCTGTGAAGGAAAAGGCGAAGTCGGCCGTGCTGGCCATCCTGGTGGCGGCCAGTCTCGTGCAGAGCTTCTTTCTCGCCTACGGCAGCCCGAAGCTGGATCTCCTGACGCCTACGACTTACGTTCCTTCCGAGCTGGGAGGCACGCAAACGGCTTTGGCCGAGCTGCTGCTTCCGAATCAGCTGATCCTGCATCTGGGCAAACCGGGCAAGCACACGGTTATCGAACCCTATTCGCCCGAACAGCAGTTTTACAAAATGATCTTTCGGGATTTCCTCCAGAAGCGCAGCTTCGAAAGCTTCCGGAAGCTGACGCCGGAGGACCTGGCGGATTTGGACTGGAGCGAAATCCGGGACCGTTATGCAGGGATCGAAATGCGTTTCAAGGATGCCCTGCCGCTTCAGGCGATGCAGCGGATTCTGGATGTTCGCGCAGACGGCGTCGAAGAGCCGGCGGCCATCAAACGGATTCTGGTTTACGCAAATACCGGCTCCGGCGAGGCGGAAGCATACTTCTTTACGGAGGACCGTTCCGTCGTGTACGCGGCTCGAACGGACATGGACAACAGCGAAATTCAGAAAAACGTGGCCTTCGGCCAATACCTGACGCCTTACCTGCCGCAGTACCAGCCTTACTATCTGCCGGATGAGCCGGTGCCGGCAGTCCGCTATACGTATACGTACACGCAGTTCACGGCGGATGAGCTGAAGCGCAGCCTTTTTGTCGATCCGAACATAGTCAAGAATCTGCAGGAGAAAAACGGCTCGCAAATCTACACCGACGCCAAGCGGGGCTTGCAGCTGCAAAATGCGCAGCATTGGATGATCTACACCGACCCGGTGGCGGCTCCCGCCGTCGGCAGCTCCGATCCGCTGGCCGATCTGGAGGCTGCGGTGCAGTTCGTGAACCAGCACGGCGGCTGGAACGGCACGTTCCTGCTCAGCCGGACCGCCGGCGGCGAGGACAGCAGCCCGAGGCAAGTCCAGTTCCGGCTGTACGTGGACCATTTGCCCCTGTACGGGGAAAACGAAGAGGACGTCGGGCTCATCAAGCTGGAGGTCCAGCAGGGGGTCGTGTCCAACTACGAGCGGTCGCTGATCAAGCTGGCCGAGGAGCCCAGCGACAAACGGGAAGCACAGCTTCCCGGAGGCGCGCAGCTGCGGACGATGATCGACAACAGCGGCCACGCCGGCCAAATCGTCGATGTCTTTCCCGCTTATCAGGTTCGCGTGGCGGACGAAACGGTGCAGCTGGTGCCCAGATGGGCCGTCGAGCTTGTGGACGGAACCCATGATTTCCTATGACGGGCGGTGAAGAATCATGGATTGGGGACGCGCCAAAACGGTGCTGATCGTTTCGTTTTTGCTGCTGAACATTGTGCTCGGGTACCAGCTGTTCAACAGCCGCCCCGACCAGGCGGCGGCATCGGACAGCAAGGTGATCCGGGAGGAAACGTACAAGCTTCTGGAAAGCCGGAACATCCGCTTGAACGTGGACAAGGTGCCGCGGGATACGCCCAAGCTGAGCGCCGTGTACTACCGGGAGGAGATCAATCATGCCGAACGCCGGCCGGTTGAAAAACCGTTCAGCGCTTCCGGCCTGCTCCGGAAAACGCCGGACCGCTCCGCGATGGAAGAGGCGGGCATCGCCAGTCCCTCTTCGTACCGGTCCGATCCGGCGCTCAGCCGCAAGGGCGAGCTGCGCATGTATCATCAGATGAAAGACGGGCTGCCGATGTTTGACGTGGCGCTCCAGCTTTTTGAGGAAGACGGCAAAATTACGGGTTACAAACAGGCTTTTGTTGAAGTACAATCAGGAGTGGATGCGGACGAGCAGGAGATCATCTCCGCTTACACCGCTCTGCGCAGTTTGGCGGAAAGCAGCCTGCCGGAAAATGCCGTGATCACGGACATCCGGCTCGGGTATCACGGGCAGCGGTTCAATACGGAGACGCAATACATGCTGCCCAGCTGGCGGATCGTTCTCGAATCGGGAGACATCTATTACGTGTATGCCTTCAACGGCGCGGTGGACAAACCGGCGGAGAAGGATCAATAGCAAGGCGAAGGCCGGACGCATGTCCGGCCGGCGTTTACAGTAAGGAGAGCAAAAATGGGAATGCGATTTACCATTCTGTCCAGCGGCTCCACCGGCAATGCGACGGTGGTGGCCAATGATGAGGCCAAGATCCTCATTGATGCCGGCTTCAGCTGCAAGCGGCTGGAGAAGCTGCTGGAGGAGCGGAACCTGTCGTTTGCGGATTTGGACGCCGTGCTGGTCACCCACGAGCACTCCGACCACATCAAGGGGCTCGGTGCGGCGGCCCGGAAATACGGGCTTCCGGTTTACGCCAACGAGAAGACGTGGGAAGAGCTGGACCGGCAGATCGGGGAGATCCCGGAAGAAAACCGGAAGGTAATGGAGACGGGGAGCGCGCTCGATTTCGGATCGCTGAAGGTGGAATCCTTCGGCATTTCGCACGACGCAGCGGAGCCGGTGGCGTATAACTTTTATGACGGAGCCGAGAAGCTGAGCGTGGCGACCGACTTGGGGTACATGAGCGGGAAAGTGAAGGAACAGCTGCTCGACGCCGACGCCATGATTCTGGAATCGAACCACGATGTCGAGCTTTTGCGGATGGGAAGCTATCCGTGGAACATCAAGCGGCGGATTTTGAGCGACCTCGGACACTTGTCCAACGACGCGGCGGGCGAAGGCTTGACCGAGCTGCTCGGCGGCAAAACAAAGCGGGTATATTTGGCGCACCTGAGCCGTAATCATAACATGACGGATTTGGCCCGGATGACGGTGGGTAACATTTTGCAGGAAAACGGAGTCCTCGACCGGCTTCCGGTGAAGCTGAAGGACACGTACTTTGACCGCCCGACCGAGTGGGATGCACTGGAGGAGGAATAGCGTTCGGGAACGGAGAAACGGAAGCACGGAAGCCGCCGGAATTAGTCTGCAGCGCTTTCGGAGCGGTCGCTTTCTTCCAGCCGGGAGGCCTTGACGGCAAGCTCCTCGCGGGTAAAAAGCCCTTTGTCGATCAAAAGCTCGGACAGGGCGCTTGCGAGAAGCAGGGTGCGGTAGTGCTGCTCCTTCAAATCGGCCAGCATGCCGACCAGCTGAACTTCGTCCCAGGCCTTCATGTGCGTTCTCCTTTTCTAGCATTTTGTTAACAGTATAGTCGCGTACACAAGAAAAGATTCCGATCCAGAGAGAAAAAGTTTCAGGGAGGGAACCGAAGTGGGCCTGTTTCAGGACGATTTCTACCGGACCCGCACCGGCCGGGGCTTTGGCGGGAGAATGCGGGGAGGACCGGCGGGCGGCAGATACCCGGGACTCTATACGGGGTTTTTCCTCGTGGCGGTTTGTTCGCTTGTCGTCGGTTCTCTTCTGACCCTCTTTTTCTTGCGGCTGACGGAGAAGGAGCTTCCGGCAACAGGCGCTCCGGCGCTTTCGGCGGAGGGCAGCAGCAAGGCGATTGACGCCATCAGCGAAGTGCAGCCGACCGTCGTCAGCGTGATTACCATGAAAAGCGGGGCGGAAGCCGAGGAGGAAGTGTCGATGGGATCGGGCCTCATCTTCCGCAAGGAGGAAGGCCGGGCGCTGATCGCGACAAATAACCATGTGATAGAGCCGGGAGACAAATACGAAGTGGTGCTGGCGGACGGCACGCGGCGCAAGGCGGAAATGGTCGGCAAGGACAGCTACAGCGACCTGGCGGTGCTTTCGGTGGACGGAGAGGGCATTCACAAGGTCGCCCAGTTCGGCGACTCGGCCAAAATCCGCTACGGTGAAACCGCGATCGCCATTGGAAACCCGCTTGGCCTCAGCTTCTCCCATACCGTAACCGCCGGTGTAATCAGTTCGCCGCTGCAAACGATTCCCGTTTACCTCGGGCAGGACGACGAGGTGCAGTGGGAGATGGACGTCATCCAAACGGATGCGCCGATCAACCAGGGAAACAGCGGCGGGGCCCTGATTAACCTGGACGGGAAGGTCATCGGCATCAACAGCATGAAAATTTCCGACGCCGGGGTGGAAGGGCTGGGCTTCGCGATTCCGGCCAACAGCGCCCTGCCGGTGCTGGATACGCTGGCGAAGGAGCACAAGATCAAACGGCCGAAGATCGGCATCTTTTCCGAAGACCTGCAAACCTTCTCCAGCGGGCTGGAGATTCTGAAGCTGCCCGAGGGCGTGAATGAAGGCGTGATCGTCACCGACGTGGCCGAACCGGCCAAAGGCGCCGGACTGAAAACCCGCGACGTGATCGTGGAGCTGGACGGAAAAGGCGTGGGCAGCACCATGGAGCTTCGCAAATACCTGTTCGCCAACAAGAAGATCGGGGAGAAGCTGAAGATTACCTTTTACCGCGACGGCCAAAAGGAAACCGTCACCCTGACGCTGGGCGAGCTGGACTAGAGGCGGCCTGTGCGGCGGCACGGCTTGACGTAAAGCCGAAGGCTGTGGCATTCTTTGAACACAGACGGTGCCGGAAGCGGCACCCAAAGACGGCATGGAGGAATCCGAATTGTATTGTGTCTGCAAGGAGCATGTAGAACTGGCCATCGACCGGTTCGTCGATGAATTCGAGGAAGCCCCCGATGTGGTGGATTTGAAGGAAACGCATTTCGCGGCGTGGGACCCGCCTCCCCGCTGCGAGGAAAACGGATGCGAAGCGGCGGCCGAATTTCTGGTGGTGTAAACAAAAACAAAGACGGTTCCTACCGGCGGTTGCCGGAGGGAGCCGTCTTCCGTTTTTCAGCCGATGGGACGGATGGCGTCACGGCCAGCCAGATAAACCGTGTTGCGCCCGTTTCGCTTGGCGCTGTACTGCGCCTGGTCCGCCAGCCGGATCAGCTCCTCCATGGCCGGTACATCGGTAGAAGCGGTATCCGCCAGGCCGAAGCTGGCCGTGATGGCGATTAATCCGCCCGGTGTGGACAGAGGCTGGGCCTCAATGGCCAGGCGCAGCGCGGCCGCCAGCTTGCCCGCCTGCACAAGCGTCTGACCGGGCAGCGCAATGACAAACTCTTCGCCGCCGTAGCGCCCGAAGACCGCACCCGGTTGCAGGCGGGATCTAACCAGGTTCACAACATGGCGGATGGCGAGGTCCCCGATATCATGTCCGTACGTGTCGTTAATCGCTTTGAAAAAGTCAATGTCGAACAAGATGACCGAAAACGGCCGTTTGCTTGTGAGCGCTTCCTGAAGCGCACGCTGGCTTCGATCCATAAAATGATGCCGGTTGGCGATCTGCGTCAGTTGGTCGGTAGACGCCAGACGCAGCAGCGTATTCTGCAGCCGGACCGTTTCCGTGATGTCGCTTACCATCACCAGCCGGCCTGCCGCCCGCGACCCGCGCTTCACCAGCGGGGAGAACCGGAAGCGGTACCGGAAGACATCCCCGTTGTTCAGCCAGTCCGCCTCCGCTTCCATGTGATCGGAACCGCCGCTTCGCGGACCGATCGGGTCCGGCGAGCGGTCCGCCGGGTGCCAGAGGCGGGCAAAGGGCTGGCCGATCAGCGAAGTGCCGAGCCCCGGCAAAAGCTGGGCCGCCATCCGGTTGTAATCGGCGAGCTTGTTCTCCGAGTCGAGCACCAGAACCCCGTCCCGCATGCTTTCGAAGATGGCCTCCCGGGCAATCGGCGTTATCGTCATCATGCCTTTGGACAAAACCGCCCAGAAATAAAGCACCGACGTCACACTCATGATCAGCGGCACGGGGTCCATGCCGTGCGGCGTCAACCCCATCAGGTAAAGAAACGAGCCGGTCATCGGGAGCAGGAGGCCCAGCAGAAGAACCGTGATCTGAACCCGGTAAACGGACTTGGTTTTCCTCCATTGCAGCACAAGCAGCACCACACCGGCCAGCATGCTGCCGAACGTATAGCTTCCATGTACGATATACCAGGGCCCCATAATCATGTCGACGAGGGCGGATGCTTCCCCGGGACGGAGATAAACGGAACGGTAGAACAGGTGATGCCATTCGTTTGTCCAAATCAAAAGGGTGCTCAGCATGGGAATGACAAAAAGCAAAAGACGGTTGCGGGCCTTCAGGAATTTCTCGAAGCCGAGATACTGGAGGACCAGCAGCAGGCTGCAGGGCGCGATAAACGGGAGGGCCAGGTATTCCACTTTGACCCAAAATACGATTTCCGGCAGCGTATCTCCGGACAGCTCCATCGCAAAGCCGAAGATGTAAACGCAGGACAGAAGAATCATCCAGCGAAACGTGCGGCGTCCTGAAAAATTGGACTTTCGAAAAGAAGCGAAGAAGCCGAGCAGGGCGGTCAGCACCCCGGAAACGGCGACAAGAACGATGTAGATGGCAATCGGGGAATTCAACCGCGGGCTCCTTTCGCGAGATGAGGCGGCTTGCAGCCGCGTAACATTTTCAACTGCGGCTCCGCCGGATTCGGACTATACTGGCATCGTATCATATCTTTGCGGGCTTCGGGGAGGGATGGAAATGATTTTTACCAAAATAGTCGAGGAACGGAAATCGGTGCGAACCTATGAAACCCGGCCGATATCGGCGGAGCACGAACAGGCCGTTGCGGAGCTTTTGCGGGAGCCGGAGTTGCTCCGGGGCGTGTTTGGCGAACGGATTCGGGCGGACTGGGTGCGCGTCAACAACAAGGTAACGGACAAAGGCATCAAATTGGGCACCTATGGCATGATCAAAAATCCGCAGGCGTATGTAATCGGAAAATGCGGCCGGGACAAACGGGAGCTGATCGGCTTCGGGTACGCCTTCGAAAAGCTGATTCTGCGGCTGACGGAACTGGGACTCGGCACCTGCTGGATCGGCGGAACATTCAACCGAAGCTCCTTTGAACGGGAAATCGAATTGAACGAGACTGAAATCATTCCGTGCATCACACCCGTCGGGTACCCGAGAGAGAAGCAGAGCCTGAAGGATTCCGCCCTGCGGTACATGGTTGGCGCGGACAAACGCAAGGAGTGGAGCGAGCTATTTACGGAAGGGGGACTTAACGCTCCGCTTCGGAAAGAAGAGGCGGGAGCGCTCGCCGTTCCGCTGGAAATGGTGCGGCTTGCCCCCTCGGCGTCCAACAAGCAGCCTTGGCGGCTGGCTGTTTCGAAAGACCGGGACCGGGTTGATTTCTACGTCGCCCATACGCCGGGGTATGTCCGGGAGAGCATCGGGTTTGACATGCAAATCATCGACCTGGGGATCGCTCAATGCCATTTCGATCTGGCCTGCAAGGAAATCGGGCTGACAGGGGAGTGGCGGGTGGAGAATCCGGGGTTTCCGCTGCCCGACAAGCACACGGAGTATTTGTTCAGCTGGCAAAAAGGCAAGTAAGTCAAACGAAGGAAAGGAAAGGCACGGCATAAAGCCGCCCAAAGCCGGTCATTAACCGGAGGGCGGCTTTTTTGTGCGGGAAGAAGGCGGCGGTCAGGAAACAGTTCCCTTCGCGTGTTGGACAACCGCAATCGGGGTAAAAAGGAACAAAGAACATCACGGAAAGGGGGAATTCGCGTTTTGCTGTCCGTGCTGATTCTGCTTCCTTTGGCCCTGGCGGCCGGCATGCCGCTTTTCAACCGCCGGCGGTCCGTTCACCCGGGATGGGTCGCTTTTGCCATGTCCGCCGTCCTGTTCGTTCTGCTGCTCGGACGCCTCCCGGAGGTACGATCGGGCGAGGCTTTGGCGGCGGCCATTCCCTGGATTCCCTCCATCGGCCTCTCGCTGGATTTGCGGCTGGACGGCCTCTCCCTTGTATTCGCTCTGCTGATCACCGGCATGGGCACGCTCGTCTCGCTGTATTCCGTGTATTACCTCGACCCGCGCAAGGAAAAGCTTCCCCGCTTTTACAGCTTCCTGCTGCTTTTCATGGGCGCGATGCTCGGCGTGGTGCTCTCCGATAACCTGATGGTGCTGTACGGCTTCTGGGAACTGACCAGCGTGGCGTCTTTTCTGTTGATCGGCTTCTGGAACCACCGGGAGCGTCCGCGCTACGGCGCGCTGAAATCGCTGCTTCTGACCATGTCCGGCGGCCTTGCGCTGTTTGCGGGGTTTATTCTGCTGCATCAAATGACCGGCACCTACAGCATCAGTCAAACCCTCGGCCGTTTCGCCTCCGGGGAGCTGGCCGGCGAACCGCTTTTTGTGCCTGCCCTGGTGCTGATTTTGCTCGGCGCGTTTACCAAGTCCGCGCAGTTTCCGTTCCACATCTGGCTTCCCGATGCCATGGAAGCGCCCACGCCGGTGAGCGCTTATTTGCATTCCGCCACCATGGTCAAAGCGGGGCTGTACCTGGTCGCCCGGCTTACGCCCGTGTTCGCCGGGGAGGCCGTCTGGTTTTGGCTTGTCGCCGGTGCGGGCACAACCACGCTGGTTTATGGGGCGGTCAAAGCGGTTCGCCAGACCGACCTGAAAGCCATTCTCGCCTACTCGACCATCAGCCAGCTGGGGCTTCTCATGGCGCTGCTCGGGTTTGGATCGGCGGCCGGACCGGAAGCCGGTGGAGGCGAGGGACATACGGCGGCTGCGCTGGCCATGACCGCCGCCATGTTTCATTTAATTAACCACGCCGTATTCAAAGGGGCGCTGTTCATGGCGGCGGGCATCGTCGATCATGAAACCGGAACCCGCGACATTCGCAAGCTCGGAGGCTTGGCGAAAGCGATGCCGGTGACGTTCGCGCTTGCCGCAGCCGGGACGCTGTCCATGGCCGGTCTGCCGCCGTTCGGCGGCTTTCTGAGCAAGGAGATGTTCTTCGCTTCCGCGCTCGATATGCTGGAGCAAAGCGGGTTCCGGCTCGAAAGCTTCGGTGCCTTCTTTCCGCTTGCGGCGCTCGCGGGCAGCATCTTCACGTTTGCTTACAGCGTGCTGCTGACGGTGCGTACGTTTCTGGGCAAGCGGCAGCCGCTTGCCGGCGGGGAGAAGCATGCGGCGGAAAAGGAAGCTGGGCGGACCGCCGCCGAACCCGGGGCAAAGCCGCACGAAGCCCCGGTTGGCATGCTGCTTGCTCCGGCGGTGCTGGGGCTGCTGACGCTGGCGCTCGGCTTCTTCCCGGGATTCGCCGCCAAGTCTCTCCTGGCCCCCGCCGTGCAGGTCGTTCTTCCTGCCGATGCGTCCGCGGGCGCCCCGGTAAAGATCACCTTCTGGCACGGGCTGACGCCGGAGCTTTGGATGACCCTTGCCGTCGTGATGGCCGGAGCGGTAGTGGCGATGCAGTACCGGGGCTTCATGGGGCACAATCGTTCAAAGGCGGAGCGGTTTTCGTTAAACCGGCTGTATGACGTTTCACTCGCTTCCCTTGGAAAAGCCGCCCGTTGGGTCACCGGTCTTTACATGACCGGTTCGGCCGGGACGTACCTGCGGTACATTTTCGGCTTTCTGCTGGCCGTTCTCGGGTATGTGCTGTACCGGTCCACGGACATCACGTTTGCCGTCTGGAATTATGCGGAGGTCAGCGTGTACGAGATTCCGGTGCTGGCCGCCTTGCTGCTCACGGTGCTGGCGGTTCCGTTTGCCCGCTCGCGGCTGGCCGCCATTCTGTTTACGGGAACGGCCGGCTACCTCATGATTTTCCTGTTCGTTCTGTTCCGCGCGCCGGATCTCGCGCTGACGCAAATGGTGGTGGAGGTGGTGACCGTCACCCTGTTTCTGCTCTGCTTCTACCACCTGCCCCGCTTTCGGGAGGAAGGCAAGGGCGAGGGCTTCCGCCTGCCCAATCTGATCATCGCAATCGGCGTCGGCGTCATCGTCACCCTTACGGCGCTTGCGGTCATGGACAGCTCGCCGTTCGAGCCGGTCTCGGCCTATTACGTCGCCGAAAGCTATGAGTCGGCGGGCGGAAAGAACATCGTCAACACCATTTTGGTCGATTTCCGCGGACTGGACACGATGCTCGAAATTGTGGTACTGGCTATGGCATCGCTGGGCATTTACAACATGGTCCGTCTACGGCGCAAGGCGAAGGACCTGGGCGTCCGGGTGGTGCACTCCGACGAACCGGGCAAACCGCATCCCGTGTCAAAGGAGGGGAACGCCGATGAAAAGCAATGATATGCTGCTCCGGTACTTGTCCAAGGTCATCATTTTTCTCATCCTGGCCTTTTCGCTGTACCTGTTTTTTACCGGACACGGCAGTCCGGGCGGCGGGTTTATCGCCGGCCTGATGACGGCGGGGGCGCTCCTGCTCCTGGCCGTCGCGCATGGGATGGAGACGCTCCGCAAAGCGGTCCCGGTCGATTTCCGCATGGTTACGGCGGCTGGCCTCCTGATTTCCATCGGCATGGGCGCTTGCGCGCTGCTGTTCGGCAAGCCGTTCCTGACGCATGCGTTCGGCTACTTCGAGCTGCCGGTTCTGGGCAGGACCGAGCTGCATACCGCCTTAATCTTTGACCTTGGCGTTTACCTGGTCGTCGTCGGCATTACCTTAACCATACTGTTTACGATAGGGGAGGACCGCTGATGGAAATCGTTCTTTCAATTACGGTGGGCGTCCTGTTCGCCGTGGGGGTCTATCTTGTCCTCTCGCGTATGCTGATCCGGATTGTGCTCGGCACCTCGATTCTGACCCACGGCGTCCATCTGCTGCTGCTCGCGATGGCCCGGGTAAAAACAGGCGCGCCGCCCTTGCTGGGCGAGAAGGCCGAAGCGTACACCGATCCTCTGCCGCAGGCGCTTATTTTGACGTCTATCGTGATTAATTTCGGGGTCACGGCCTTTTTCCTGGTGCTGGCCTACCGGGCGTATCAGAAGCTGGAGACGGCGGACCTGGCCGAGCTCCGCAGCGAAGCCTCCGGCGCGCGGGAGGTGAAGGAATGAGCAACCTGGTCATCGCCCCGCTCCTGATTCCCCTTCTGACCGGCGTCGCGCTGCTTTTTCTGCACCGCTCCGTCCGTGCGCAGCGTTGGGTCAGCGGCGTCAGCGCGTGCGCCAATCTGGCCGCCGCTTTGCTCCTGGTCCACCGGGTGCGCCAGGACGGCGTGCTGATGCTGGCCGCAGGCGGCTGGCTGCCCCCATACGGCATCGTGCTGGTCGCGGACATGTTCTCCGCGCTGCTCGTCCTCGCCGCCGCCGTTGTGGCGGTTCCTTGCTTGTCCTATTCGTTCCGCAGCATTGACCGGGACCGGGAGCGGCATCATTTTTACCCGTTTGTCCAGTTTTTGCTGGCCGGGGTCATCGGCTCCTTTTTGACGGGGGATATCTTCAATCTGTTCGTCTGCTTTGAGGTGATGCTGATGGCGTCCTACGCGCTGATCGTGCTGGGCGGGACCCGGCGGCAGTTCCGGGAAACGCTGCATTACGTCTTGATCAACGTGCTGTCGTCGACGCTGTTTGTCGCCTCGATCGCGTACCTGTATGCGGCGGCCGGGACGCTCAACATGGCCCACTTGTCCGTCCGGGTGGCGGAGGCGGGGCAAGGGGGCGTGTTCACGATCGTAGCCGTTCTGCTGCTGGTGGTGTTCAGCGTGAAGGCCGGGCTGTTTCTTTTCTTTTGGCTGCCGGGCTCCTACGGAGCGCCGCCGTCGGCGATTGCCGCTTTGTTCGGGGCGCTGCTGACCAAGGTAGGCTTGTACGCCATCATCCGGGTATTCACGCTCATCTTTTATCACGATCCCGAAATGACGCATCGCCTGATCGGAGGAATGGCCGCCGCCACGATGATCCTGGGCGGAATCGGAGCCGTCGCCCAGTCGAACATCAACCGCGTGCTGGGCTACAACGTCATCGCGAGCGTCGGGTTTCTGGCGTTTGCGCTGGCGGCGTCGAACCGGGACGCCATTACCGGCGCCGTGCTCTATTTTCTGCACGACATGGCGGCCAAAGCGCTGCTGTTTCTGCTCGCAGGCATCCTGGTGGCGAAGGCCGGGACGGAAAAAATCGACCGGATGGGCGGACTGCTGCACCGCGCGCCGTTTCTCGGGGTGATGTTCTTTGTGACGGCGCTTGCGCTGGCCGGCGTGCCGCCGCTCAGCGGCTTTCCCGGCAAGCTTCTGATCGTGCAGGGCGGAATGGCGGAAGGCTATTACGGCTTGACGGCCGCCGCCGTCTTCCTGAGCTTGCTGCTGCTGTATTCCATGATCAAGCCGTTCATCCGGGCGTTCTGGGGCGAGGCGCGGTCCGCGCCGATGCCGGGCTTTGCTCCGGGACGGCTGACGGCGAGCGCCGTGCCGCTGTTCGCCTTGCTGCTGCTGCTTGGTTTGGGCGCCGAGTGGGTGCTCCCATATGCCGCGCAGGCCGCCGATACGCTGTTAAACCCACAGCTCTACATCGGGGCCGTGCTGAAGGAGTAGAGGACCATGGCTTTTCAATTGCTGCTGAATCTGGTCATTGCCTTTGTCTGGATGCTGCTGATGAACAATTACGGGCTCGCCGGCTTCCTGCCCGGCTTTCTCGTCGGCCTGCTGCTGATCGCCGCGCTCCGGCGGTTTTTCCCGCAGCCTTTTTATTTGCGAAAGGCGAGGGCGGTGGTGCGGCTGATCGGGCTTCTGCTCCGGGAGCTGGTGTCGTCCACCCTGGCGGTCGTAAGCCGGATCGTCCGTCCGCAGCTGCGCATGCGCCCGGGCATCTATGCTTACCGCACCGAGCTCCGGCCGGGCTGGGAAACGGCACTGCTCGGCTGCTTTCTCAGCCTGACGCCCGGCACGCTCCTGGTCGAGGTCGGCCCGGACGGGCAGACGATGTACCTGCACGCCATGGACGCGGCCGACACCGGAGCGCTGTCCCGGCACATTCGTGAAACATTCGAAAAAGCGATAATGGAGGTGACCCGTCCATGATGCAGGGGATATTTGTCGTAGCGCTCACGGCGCTGACCTTGGCGGTGCTCGGCTGCCTGTACCGCGTGCTGCGCGGGCCGACGCCCGCCGACCGGATTACGGCGCTCGATACGATTGGCATCAACATCGCAGCGGCGGTGGCCGTGCTTGGCGCGTACAAAGGGACCGAAGCTTACTTTGAGCTGATTTTGCTGATCGGCATTCTCGCGTTTCTCGGGACCGTTGCCCTCAGCCGGTACATTGAACGGGGGGCGGTGTTGGACGATGGACCATCTGCGGACGGCGGTTGAATGGCTGGCGGGGTTCCTGATCGTGTCCGGCGCGGGTCTCAGCCTGCTGAGCGTCTTTGGGCTCATCCGGCTGCCGGACGTGTACCTGCGCGCCCATGCCGCCACCAAAAGCACAACGCTTGGGGTGCTGTGCGTCTTGACCGGCGTATTTTTTTACTTCTGGGCGGAAAAGGGCGTTTCCGACGTAAAGCTTCTGCTCGGTATCGTTTTTGTTTTCCTGACCGCGCCGATAGCCGGGCACCTGAACGCCCGGGCCGCCTACCGCTCGGGCGCGGAGCTCTGGGAGCGGTCCATCTGCGACGAGCTGGCCGAAACCCCGGCGGGAGAGACCCGGCGGCAAAGCCGTCAGGCAGAGGAGCGGAAAGGAGCCGCGGAGAGCGGGAAGTAGGAGGAGCGGCTGGCTTCCGGTTGCGGAGCGGGCGCGGGCCCGGCGCCTGAAGGAATCGGCCCGCCGGAAGCCGCACTTCCGCAGAGGGCGGGCCGCCTTCGCGCCCTTCCTTCGGCTTCATGGAGCGGCCCGTCTACGGCAGCCGAGCCAGCCGCTCCTCGGCGAGCCGGCCGGCTGCCGCGGCGGTGGACAGGCCGTCCGCCCGGGCCCGGCGGAACACCTCGGCAAGCGTCGGGCAGATCGCCTCCACCCGCCGCTTGACCGCGTCCCGGGTGCAGCCGTCCAGCTCCGCCGCCGTGGCGATCACCCCGCCCGCGTTTACGGCGTAATCGGGCGCGTACAAAATGCCGCGCGCGCCGAGGGCGTCCGCGACCCCGTCCGCCGCCAGCTGATTGTTTGCGGCGCCCGCGACCACCCGGCACCGGAGCCGCTCGGCGGCGTCCGCCGTCAGGATGCCGCCCAGGGCGCACGGCGCGAACGCGTCGCATTCCTGGTGGTCCGCCTGACCGGGCGGAACGAGCCGGGCGGCAAAGTCCCGGACCGCCCGTTCCGCCCGCGCGGGGGCGATGTCGCTCACGATCAGGTCCGCGCCGGCCTCGCTCAGGTAGCGGCACAGAAAGTACCCGACCTTGCCCACCCCCTGGACGACCACTTTTCGCCCCAAGACCGCGGAATCGCCCAGCCGCTCCCCGAAGGCGGCCTGGAGGCCGAGATAGACCCCGTAAGCCGTCATCTCCGCGGTAAAATCGTCCTCCGCGCCGAGCGATCCGGTCATATCCGTGACGTGATCGGTCTCCAGCGCGATCCAGTCCATGTCCCGCACCGTCGTACCCAGATCAATTCCGGTGATGTACCGGCCGCCCAGCCGCTCAATGCACTTGCCGAGCGCGCGGAACAAGGCTTCGCTTTTGTCCGTGTCCGGGTTTCCCCAAACGACCGCCTTGCCGCCCCCGTAAGGAAGGCCCGCCAGCGCCGATTTGTAGGTCATGCTTTGGGCCAGGCGCAGGGCGTCTTCGACCGCCTCCCGTTCGGAGGCGTAGGCGCGCATCCGGCACCCGCCGAGAGCCGGGCCCGCTTGGGTATGATGAAGGGCGATGACGGCCTTCAGGCCGCTGCCCGGGTCCTGAAAAAAGCCCAGCTCCTCAAATCCCCCTTGCCGCAAAGCTTCCCAAATCTCCATTATGTATCCCTCCTGACCGGTCCGATCGCAGGAAAACCGGAACCTCCGCTTTTCATACTCTATTCGCGTCAAGCCGCCGGGTTGCTCATTTCGGCCTCCGAAACCTTTGCGGAACGGAGCGTGGGTTCCGGCCGGGCCCGAGGCGGGGGGAGAACGGCTAAAGCGAAAATTTCCGGCCAAAAGAACGGGGAAACGCGGATTTCCCGCGCCGCCATCCTTTATAATGAAACGGATGAGAGCGCTGGAAGAGCGCTCGGAAGAACGAAGGAGCGAAGCAACCGTGGAAAAAGAAGTGGAAGCGCTGTTCGGTGAGCACGTGCTGCAAACGGCAGCCGAACGGTTCGCCCTTGCGGCGGGAGACTTTCAAAAGCGGGGCGATTTTGAGAACTACGTTTACGAGGCGGTGAAAGACGGGGTTCCCGTCATTTTGCGCCTGACGCACAGCAGCCACCGCCGGGAGAACGAAATTGAAGGGGAGATGGACTGGATCGGGCATCTGCTCGACGAGGGTGTGCGCATTCCGGCGTATTATCGGTCCCGGGACGGCCGCCGGACGGAACGGATCGAGACGGGGAATTCCTACTTCACGGCGGTGGTGTTCGAGAAAGCCCCGGGGAAACAGGCACGTGCGTCCGAGCCTGCGGTATGGAACGAGGGGCTTTACCGGGAATGGGGAGCGGTCACGGGGCGGATGCACCGCGCTACGACGGCGTACGAACGCCCGCCCCAGGAAACGGCCCGTCCGTCCTGGAACGAAGAAGAACTGTTCGTTAACGCGGCAAACTACGTGCAGCCCGGAGACGAATACGTATTGGACCGTCTGAAGGCGGTGCTGGAGCGGCTTGGCGCCCTGCCCCGGAAAAAGGACAGCTACGGCTTAATTCATACCGATATTCACTCGGGTAACTTTTTCGTGGACGGCGGAAACCTGCATGTGTTTGACTTTGACGACTGCGGCTATACCTGGTTTGCCCACGACATTGCCATTCCGCTTTATTACGCCGTCACCTGGGAGACTCCCGAAGAATACAGCGGGGACCGGACCGCATACGCAGCCGGCTTTTTCCGGTCGTTTTGGAACGGCTACCGGGAGGAATACCCGCTTGCGCCGGAGTGGCTGGAGACGCTGCCCGACTTCCTGAAGCTGCGGGACATCGTGCTGTACCTGGTGCTGTACAAAAAAGAAGGCGCCATTGAAAGCGGCAGCCGGCTCGCGGGCTGGCTGAACGAAATCAAAGACCGCATCCGTCGGGACGCACCGATTGTCGAGCTGGATTACCGAACGCTCGCGGACGGACGCTGACGGCGGTCCGGTCCTGCCGCCGCAAACATCCCCTTGCGCAAAGACGCCCGGCACTCCTCCGCATCTGCGGGATGAACGCCGGGCGTCGGGACGCGGGGGATTTTTTCTTTAGGCGCACGGCGCTCGGTATCGCTTTAATAGCAGCTCTATTATGCGCCCGTGCGCCAGGCGGCAAACAGCGGCCCGTCCGCCGCGCAGCTTCTTCTTGTTATTTCCCCGGAAAAGCCGTGCGTGAAAACCGGCGGGCGGCATGCCGCAAACCATGCACCAGGAAGGACGCAAACCGTTTGAACCGCTATTGATCCGCCGGGAATTGGGATTTGAGACGGGGGCTTTTTTGGTATATGATGATTCTGTATGCCGTTTTGCCGCCGGGCGGTCAAAATAGCCGAATACAGCGAAACGAGAGGACCCCGATGACGACACCCAAATCCCTTCACTATACAATGCCCGCGGAGTGGGCCCCCCACGACCGCACCTTGATTTCCTGGCCGGTGCAGGCTTCTATGTGCTACCCTGGCGATTATGAAGCCGTCTGCGGCGGCTATGCCCGGCTGATCGAGGCGATTGCCGAGTTCGAGCCGGTTACCGTCCTCGTAAACCCTGAGGAGCAAGAGCAGGTGGCCCGTCTTCTGACGGGCGAGCGGATCGAGCTTCTGCCGGTCCGGCACAACGACGCCTGGCTGCGCGACAACGGCCCGACCTTTGTGGTCGGCCGGGATGGCGTAGTAGCGGGCATCAACTGGCGCTTTAACGCCTGGGGCGGCAAATACGCGCCGTGGGACCTTGACGATGCGGTGGCCCCGCAGGTGCTGGCGCATGTTGGGGCAAAGCAGTTCGACGCGCCGCTCGTGATGGAGGGCGGGTCCTTCCATACAGACGGAGAAGGCACGCTTCTGACGACGGAGGAGTGCCTGCTCAACCCGAACCGCAACCCGGACTTGACCCGCGGGCAGATTGAGGAATACCTGAGGGACTACCTGAACGTCGAGAAGATTATCTGGCTGAAAAGAGGGCTCGACGGCGACGAAACGGACGGCCACGTAGACAACGCCGCCTGCTTTGCGGCGCCGGGCAAGATCGTGCTTCAGGTCTGCCATGATCCCGAGGACCCCAATTTTGCCATCACGCAGGAGAATCTGGCGATTTTGCGGGCTTCCATGGACGCCAAGGGCCGTTCCTTCGAAATCGTCGAAATCGAACAGCCGCCTTATGCGAGCCATGAAGACCAGCGGCTTACGCTCAGCTACCTGAACTTCTACTTCGTAAACGGCGGCATCATCCTGCCGGTATTCGGCGGCGCGGCGGCGGAAACGGACCGGAAGGCGGAAGAAGCTCTGGCCGCCGCGTTTCCGGACCGGCGCATCCGAACCGTGGACGGCATGGCCGTGATCCGCGAGGGCGGAAACGTGCACTGCACGACCCAGCAGATGCCGGCGGGCAAACGGTAAAGGCAAAACGAAAAATGCCAGTCAGCGCGGCATTCCGATAACCGGACCCTTTTCGCGGGTTCATCACTTTGCACACTACAAGGAGGAGAGACGCTTTGAGAAACGTAAAAGTGGCGGCCACGCAGATGAGCTGCTCGGGAAGCATCGAAGACAACATCGCCAAAGCGGATGCTCTGGTCCGCCGGGCGGCGGCCGAAGGAGCGCAGATCATTTTGCTCCAGGAGCTGTTCGAGACCCCTTACTTTTGCCAGAAAGAAAAATCCGACTATTACCACTACGCCACCGAATGCGAGCAAAACCGCGCCGTCAACCATTTCCGGGAAGTCGCCCGGGAGCTCGGCGTGGTGCTGCCGATCAGCTTTTATGAGAAGAAAAACTATGCCCGCTACAACTCGCTGGCCGTGATCGACGCCGACGGGAGCGTACTGGGCACGTACCGCAAAAGCCACATTCCCGACGGACCGGGCTACGAGGAGAAGTTTTACTTTAATCCCGGCGACACCGGCTTCAAGGTGTGGAACACGAAGTACGCCAAGATCGGCGTCGGCATTTGCTGGGACCAATGGTACCCGGAAGCGGCGCGCTGCATGGCGCTGATGGGAGCGGAGCTGCTGTTCTACCCGACGGCGATCGGCTCGGAGCCGCAGGACAGCGGCATCGACTCGAAGGATCACTGGCAGATGTGCATGCTCGGCCATGCCGCCGCCAACCTGATGCCCGTCATCGCTTCGAACCGCATCGGCGTCGAAGAGGACGACGAATCGAAGATCACATTCTACGGCTCTTCGTTTATCGCCGGGCCTCAGGGCAACAAGATAGCCGAAGCGGGACGCGGCGAGGAAGCCGTATTGACGGCGGAGTTCGACCTGGATCAGCTGGAGGTGCAGCGGATCGAGTGGGGCGTGTTCCGCGACCGCCGGCCGGAGCTGTACAAAATTATCGCCACTTATGACGGAGAAACCTTTCCCCGCTAAACGGCTGTCCGGAGCGCGGGCCGCGGACCGGGCGAGAGCCGCCGGCTGGCGGCGGAATGATCACGGAAAAGAGGCGTTTGCATGAGCTTGGCGGCCCTTTTGGCCTCCTTTACGGAGGAGGATTTGCGCAACCTTCTGGAGAAATACCGGTCGTTCGGGCCATTGCCGGGCATTTTTCTGACCTTTTTGAAGTCGTTTGTTCCGCCGCTGCCCACCATCGTGCTTGTCGGACTGAACGCGGCCGTTTACGGGCTGTGGCCGGGGTTCTTTTACTCGTGGCTGGGGCTTGTGGCCGGCTGCGCGACGACCTTCCTGCTGGTGCGCAAAGCGGCGTCGGCCCGGTTTATTGAACGGTGGGCGGCAAAGCCGCGGGTGGAGAAAAGCCTGGTCTGGATTCGCCGCAACGCATTCAGCTATGTCTTCTTGCTGAGTCTGTTTCCGGTCGGGCCGTTCGTGGTGATCAACATCGCCGCCGCCATCGCCCGGATGAAGCTGCGGTCTTTTCTGATTGCCCTCATGTTCGGCAAAGCGATTATGGTGATGGCCATTTCCTACATCGGCTCGGAGCTGGAGCGGTTTGCGGAGCGTCCGTACGAGCTGGTTTACGTGCTGCTGTTCGTTTTGCTTTCGCTTTGGGCCAGCAAGAAGATCGAGGCGTATTTTACGCGCGAGCGGCCGGGAAAAACGAGAAGCGGCGGCATCGGCGCGGACGAAGGAAGATAACGTGCGTGGACCACCCCGGCGGGATTTGCCGGGGTTTTTCGGCTGATGCGGAGTTGCGTAGGGTGCCGGGAGCTGCTCTGGCGCAGAGTCGGCTTTCTTTTTCTTGACGCGGGGGTATAAGGCTTGCGAGGGCAAACCTGTCGGAGAACAGCATAAGGAACGGGGAGGAACGAAGGATGAACATTGTTTTGCTGGGGCTGCCCGGATCGGGCAAGGGCACGCAGGCGGCAAGAATCGCGGAGGCGGCGGGACTGCCGCATATCTCGACGGGCGATCTTTTCCGCAAAGCCTGCAAGGAGCAGACCGAGCTTGGGCTGCTGGCTCATCAGTATATGACGGCGGGGGAGCTGGTGCCGGACGAGGTGACGATTGGCCTGGCGCTGGACCGGCTGGAGGACCGGGATTGCCAAAAGGGCTTCCTGCTCGACGGCTTTCCCCGTAACCTTATTCAGGCGGAAGCGCTGGAATATGACCTGGAGGCGAAAGGACGCGGCATTGACAAGGCGGTGCTCCTGGAGACGGACGAGGCTGTTTTGCTGGCGCGGCTTACGGGCCGACGGACGTGCGCCGGCTGCGGGGCCATCTACCACGTGGTCGAGAAGCCGCCCCGTAAAGCGGATACCTGTGACACATGCGGAGAAGCGCTGCACCAGCGCGAGGATGACCGGGAGGAAACGGTAAAAGAGCGCCTGCGCGTCAACGGGGAGCTGACCCGGCAGCTGGCGCGGTTTTATGCGGATCGCGGGGTGCTGCACCGGGTCAACGGGCTGCTCCCGGTGACGAAAGTAACGGAAGCCATTTTGCAAACGCTGAAAAGCTGACCTGCGAGCGGGCGGTATGGTTGGGAGCAGGATTGGCAAAAGGACGAATGGTTGCGCGAAGCGGAGCGTTCGTTTGGTCAGGTGCCCCCGCCGGTTGAATCGGCGGGGGGGTTGGCGTCGGTCAAGACGGCAGTCAGCAGGTAGCGCTTGGGGGCGGACCCGACGTACCGGAACGGGTAGCAGGTCACCAGGGTGAGGCTGGCTTCCCCGCTGTCCCGGATTGCCAGCCGGTCTCCGCCGTCGACGATCCGGCTTCCCGTTATCCGGTAGACAAACCGGCCCCGGACCGTTTCCACTTCGACGGTGTCGTCCGGCTCAAGCTTGCCGAGCCCCCGGAACACGGTATCCCGGTGGCCGGCGATGACACTGCTGCCTTGGGCACCTGGTGCCGCGGTGCCGGGGGCATGCCCCGCCCCGGCGGCCAGCTGCGCGTGACCGGTTCCTTCCAGCAGGGCCATGCGTTTGTCCAGCCGGGGCAAATACAGCTCGCCGATGACAGCTCCTTCGCGGAAGCCGCCGCCCGCTCCTGCGGGGAATCGGGCTTCTTCCGCGAATCCGGGCGGCAGCGGCGTTTCATCGGCAGGGCGCGCCGCTTCAAATAGCTGCGGCGGGCCCGGGGCTGACGCACCGATGCCCGGCGCACCGGCCGGAAGTGCGAGGCGGAAGAGCGCACTCGGCGGATAGCCGAGGTCAAACCGGGCCAAGTGCCGGGCTTCTGACGGCTGCTGCGCGTGCTCCGGCGCTGCGGCGGCTTCCTGCTTGATCCGCTCCCACTCCGTCAGCGCGCGTTCGGCGCGGTACGGGGCCGCGAGCATCTGGAACAGGGCGTAAGCCGTCACGCCAAGCGAAACGAGCAGCAGCACCTTTGCCGTATGGTGCAGAGTGGAGCGGCGACGGCTCATGCTTGCGTCCTCCCTGCGGTGTTTATGACGGCCGTTTGCTACGGCGGATGACAATCAGGCAGACGATGGAGACGAGTGCGCCGCCAATCGCCAGATTCACCCACGGTGTCGCGGTGTCCGGCAGGGCGCTTCCTTCCGGCGTCTCAGCCGCCGGTCCGCCAAGCGGGACGCCGTCCTCGTCGACCGTGACGATTCCGCCGTCCGGGGAGACGGCGGTGCCGGCGCCCGGCCCGGGCGTTCCGTCCGGCGATGAGGAAGCGCCGCCGGGCGAGGGTGTGGCGGAGCCGCCTGGCGAAGGCGAGGCGGAGCCACCGGGCGAAGGCGTAGCGGAGCCGCCGGGCGAGGGTNTGTGGCGGAGCCGCCGGGCGAAGGCGTAGCGGAGCCGCCGGGCGTAGGCGTAGCGGAGCCACCGGGCGAAGGCGTAGCGGAGCCGCCGGGCGAGGGCGTGGCGGAGCCGCCGGGCGAAGGCGTAGCAGAGCCGCCGGGCGAAGGCTCGGGCTGTTCGTCGGCAACGGCGGTAAAGTCGAAGGCAACGACCGCCTGCTTTTCCTGATACTCGTTCCCCGCCTCCGGCGGGAAGAGGACGGAGAAGTCGAGCCGGTCCTCGGCCCTTTTGTCCAGCTGGCCGACCGTAACATCCTGCTCCAGTTCGCGCAGGCTTCCTTCATAAACGACCCTTTCGCCGTCCTTGACGCTTACCCGCAGCAGCGCAAACAAGCTCGGATCGCCCGATTCCAGCCGGGAAGCGACCTGATAAGCAAAATCCGTTTCGCCCGCGTTAACCACCTTAAGCGTTGAGGTTACCCGATCCCCCGGACTCATGTTATCCGCATTCAAAAAAGAACTCGGCGCCGTGCTGATCTGAAGCCGCACCGTCTCCTCCGCGCTTGCTCCGCGCACATGCCAAAACAGCCCGGTCAAAAGGACCAGGCTGTAGCCGCCGATTGCATAAGCCCGCATTTTTTTACGCACCGCCATCGTTCCCTTCCCGTCAGATCAAATCCGAAATCAGCCGCGGCGGGCTCCCCGCAAGATCACGGCAAAGGGGTCTTGCTATTTTGGCAACATGAGATGTTAAAGGAGGACCGTTCGTTATAATGAACATAATCCCATTATATAGAAATTATTACTGGGTGAAAAGCAGAAAAGTTGTTCTCCTTCAACGAATGTTCGTCGGAAAGAACAACTTTTCTCTCAGGCGCCGCAGCGAACCATCATAAACAAGAAATCATATGCATGGACAACGAAAAATCCCGCAACCGCAGAGCCGTCCGCCCGATTGATCGCCATCGTTAACCTTACTGACGGCTTAAAGCCTAGCCGGCTTGTTGTCTTCGCACGCAAAAAGGCGAGACCTGTCTAACGGTTGCCACAGAGCTTAATGAAGCAAAAATGAGCGTTGAAAAATTCTAACGGTTGCCATGGAGCTTATTGCCTTGTTTTTGGGCCGGAATGGCCTCTTTTTCCCTGAATAAGCCCTGTGGCAACCGTTACATTTGAAAAAGGCCGTTTTTTCAGCAAATAGCCTCTGTGGCAACCGTTAGAACGAGGGGAGGGCCAGCGTGCCGCAACAGCTGCCGTAAGTAGCCCTAAGTGTAGCTCTGTGTATATTCCTAAGTATAGCCACACGTATATCTCCATGTATATTCCTTAGTATATATATGTATAGCCCTAAGCATAGCCCTATGTATATCCCTAAGCGTATCCCTAAGCATAGCCCTATATATAGCCTATGTATATCCTATCCCTAAGTATATATTATATCTCTAAGCATAGCCGTAACCGTTGCCGCAACAGTAGCCTCAACAGTAGCCTCAACAGTAGCCTCAAAGTAGCCGTGAATCCGTCTCGTAAGCTGCCGTTTATTCGACGTCACGCGACGTCACTCTTCCCACACGAACGCGTCTTCTCCCGTCTCTTTTACCGCCGTCCACCGTATGTCGTCCGTCTCCCAGTTGCGATAAGAAAATGTGAAGCGGTAAGGCCGCAATGCCGCGCCGACACCGCCCTCGACCCAGCGATCCAGCTCCGCCAAATACCGGTTCAGGTAAGACACGGCTTCGTCCCGCCGGATGTCTTGGGGCCCGGACAGCGTGACCGATAACCGCATCCACGCCGGTTCGACTGTGCTCTTTCCTGTTAAGAGATCGTCTTTTCTGAATCCTGCAACTCCCTGCATAAGAAGCGAGCTAAGGTCCATGTTGAGGCGGCTTTCCTCGTAAAGCGAAACAATCCGGTAAGCCGGCAGCCAGAGAAAAGGGAGATACTTCGCCTCCACGACAGCGACAAGCTGTGTTTCGCCCAGCATAAAAATTTCGTAACGGCGGCCATGCTCGCCATGCCGCACATTCTCCCAGCGCAGCCCGGCATCCGGGTCGGCCCGCAAAAGCGCCGCAACCGGCTCATGCGCATGCAAAGCTTGCTCCATCTGGGCATGACGGTTCCATTTGGAATGGCCCGCGGCAAACAATAAGACACCGGCAATGCTGATGCCGAAAAGCAGCCGCCGGAGCGTCTCCGGCTTCACCTCCAATCGGCCGAAAATCAAATAACCGGCCCCGAGCAGAAGCCCCAGCATCAAACAAGTAGCCCCAACATTATAAAGCATCGCCCATGCGCTCCTTTTGGCGGCAGCTGGCAGTCGGAAAAATCGAAGGAATGCAGCCAATCGGCCGCTGCGGCCCAATTACCCGTTCGCCTCCGAGAAAGCCATACGAAAAGCCCGACCGTAATTCAGATTACCTTATGTTACCACCAGAGGCGGTGCCGCGAATAGTCTTTCTTTGGCCGGAAAAGCAACTAAGATTGAACTTGAAAAATTGATAGAAGAGAGATTCGGCGAAGGGGGGGCTTAATAGGGAGTGTGAACCCTAACAGAAGCCGCAAAAATTAAAAGTGTCCTGCTTGCGATAAAATGCAATATATTGCATACTGGGAGCATGAAAAAAACGATGATTCTACCCATTTCCCGCTCCTCCCTGCGGGACGAAGTTTATCGGACGCTCAAAAAAATGATTTTGCTGATGGAGTTCGCGCCCGGTGAACGGCTGAACGACATGGAGCTGGCCGCCCGCTTCGGCGTAAGCCGGACGCCGGTGCGCGAGGCGATGAAACGGCTGGAGGACGAGGGGCTGGTCGAATCGGTGCCCGGCGTCGCGACAAAGGTCGCGCCGCTTGATCCGAAGGCCGCCGGTGACGCGTTTCCGGTCGTGGCTGCGCTGCATGCGCTGGCGGTCCGCCTGGCCGTTCCCCGGCTGACGGCTGCCGACCTGGACCGTCTGGAGGAGCAAAACGAAGCGTTCCGCGCCGCTTTTCAGGAAGAAGATGCATTGACGACGATCGAAGCGGACGCCGCTTTTCACCGGACGCTGCTGCTGGCCGCACAAAACCCCGCCCTGCTGCTGGCGCTTGACCGGGTCGAGCATAAGATCGTGCGCTTGGAGATCGCCCAATTCCGGTCCAAGCGGCGCGTGCAGTCCTTTGAGCAGCACCGGAGGATTATCGGGGCCTGCCGGGCTTCGGACGCGGAGGAGGCGGCCCGGTTAACGGAGGAAAACTGGAGCTCGCTCGGAGAGTGGCTGTTAAGCGGGGGCGAGAGGGGGGCGGACTGATGCGGCCGATCATACTGGGGGTTGCAGCGGCTTTCTTTTTTGCTTCTTCGTTTGTACTGAACCGCTCCATGTCGCTGACCGGCGGAAGCTGGCTGTGGAGCGCTTCGCTGCGCTACCTGTTCATGCTGCCGCTGCTTTGGCTGCTTGTGGCCCGGAAGGGCGGCATCCGCCCGCTTTTCGCGGAGATGCGCCGCGCGCCCGGGCCGTGGCTTCTTTGGAGCTGCATTGGGTTCGGGCTGTTTTATGCGCCTCTGGCGTTTGCGTCCGCGTATGCGCCCGCCTGGCTAGTCGCGGGCACCTGGCAGGTCACAATTGTGGCGGGGACGCTTCTGGTGCCGCTATTTTACGAATCCGGGGCGGGGGCGGGCGGGATGCAGCGGCAGCGCAAAGCCATCCCGCTCGGGGGCCTGGCCGTTTCGCTGGTCATTCTCGCCGGAGTGGCGGTCATGCAGGCCGAACAGGCCCAGAGCGTGCCGGCGGGTACGCTGCTCCTGGGCATTCTCCCGGTGCTTGCGGCGGCGTTCGCCTATCCGCTGGGGAACCGGAAGATGATGGAGGTCTGCGGCGGCCGGCTGGATACCTTTCAGCGGGTGCTCGGCATGACCATCGCCAGCCTCCCGGTCTGGATCGCGCTTTCCGCCGTTGCGCTCGTCAAGCATGGGCCTCCTTCCTCCAGCCAGACGCTGCAATCGGTTGTGGTGGCGGTGCTGTCCGGCATTGTGGCCACGGGCCTGTTTTTCCGCGCAACGGAGCTGGTGCGCACGGATATGGCCAAGATGGCCGCCGTCGAGGCGACGCAATCCGGGGAGGTGCTGTTCACTGTGCTGGCTGAAGCCGCGCTGCTGGGAGCCTACCCTTCGCCGCTGGCATGGGCGGGCATGGGGCTGGTCATCGGGGGGATGATTCTGCACAGCGTGCAGTCGCTTTCCCCGGCCCGGATGAAAAAAGCGGCTGCTGCCGGGGAATAGCGGATGAAGGAGCAACCGGAGCAGCTGAGGAGTGAATGGCTGGCGAGGGAGCAACTGGAAAAGCTGAGGAGTGAATGGCTAGCGAGGGAGCAGCTGCAGCAGCAGAGGAAGTATAGCGGATGAAAGAAACGGGCGAAGAAAAAGCGGCGGGCAAAGGGACAACGTTCTTCAGCTGCCGCAACGGTAAGGTCATCCGGCAAACGACTTACATAGCTTGATTAACGGTTTCCCGCATCCGGTCCGCCGGCTGACGCCTGCCCCAAGTGCTCTGCATCCAGTCCGCCTCTAACGCCTGCCCCTATGTCCCGCATCCGGTTCGCCGCCCAACACCCGCCTGCTGTTCCACAGTCCGCCGGCTGCGCAAAAAAGGACGCAAGCCCAATGCTTGCGTCCTTTCCGCACTTTTTAACCCGTAAACTGGCTCCCTTTTACCGGCTGCGAATCCAGACGGTCATCTCGCCGGGCTCGCGGTTGCACCAGGCGAAGTAAGGCACCGCTTGGAACAACAAGGGCTTTTGCTCTGGCGCCTGCGTACGATAAAGCGCTCCGCTTGCACTGTCCGCCGGGGCGGCGCGCAGCGCCTCGCCGGTCAGTACGGTGACCCCGCCCAGCAGATCCGGGTCGAAATGGGCCGCCACCGGAGCCTCGTCCGGGAGGGTGATGGCGGACAGATTGGCCCCGTTATCCGCTTCCTCCAGGCAGTACACCACCGGTCCGCGCTGAAGGGCGACTTTTCCCGCCGCATCCCGCACGAAGGGATGCGCCCGTACCCGTTCCACCGGCATGTCCAGAGAAAGCTCGACGACGTCGCCGTCCATCCATTCCCGGCGCAGCTTCAAGTAGCCGCCTTCAACCGGAGAGAGAGGCGTTTCCTCTCCGTTGACCGTAACGGAAGCCTGCCTGCACCAGCCGGGCACCCGCAGCGCGAGGGTGAAGACGCCGAGGTTATGATCCGCTTCCGGACCGCCGGCGGAAGCCAAACCGCCGTTTTCTCCTCCGGCAGCCGCTTCCGGTTCTGTTTCGCTGTTCCCGTGCGTTTTACCGCCATTTTCCGCCGCCTGCACTTCCAGCCGGATGCGCCCGTCCCACGGATAGTTGGATTCCTGGCGCAGCCGGACCGGCCGGCCGTCAAGCTCCGTGTCCAGCTCGCCGCTAATGTAGAGGTGAACGTAAAGCGAGTCGTCGCTCCGGTCAAGCGAATAGATATACTGGCCGAGCGAGGCGATCAGCCGGGCGATGTTCGGCGGGCAGCAGGCACAGCCGAACCAGGGCTGGCGGGTCGTTTTCACCGCGTCCATGTCGTGGCGGAAATGGGCCGTGTCCGGCCAAACCTCCAGCGGGTTGACGTAAAAATACTTTTTTCCGTCCAGCGAGATGCCGGAAAGGACCCCGTTGTACAGCGCCAGCTCCATCACGTCGGCGTAGCGGCGGTGGGGCTCCAGCCGCAGCATCCGGCTGGCCCAGAACATGAGGCCGATGGAGGCGCAGGTTTCGGCATAAGCCCGTTCGCCGGGGAGGTCGTACGGCACGGTGAAGCGCTCGCCGTGCGAGGAGGAGCCGATGCCTCCGGTGACGTACATTTTGCGCTCGGTGACATCCTCCCACAGCAGGCGGCACGCCTCCGCGAGCGATTCGTCTCCGTATTCGGCGGCCAGATCGGCCATGGCGCTGTACAGGTATACGGCGCGGACGGCGTGGCCTTCCGCAGTGGTTTGCTCGCGCACCGGAAGATGCGCCTGGAAGTAGTCGTACTTGGAGCCCCACCAGTGCTGCGCCCGGGATTCGCCCCGGTCGTCCGCTTCCTGGTCGAAGAAATGCGGCTCGCGTCCCCGTTCGTCCACAAAATAGCGGCTCAGCTCCAGATACTTCTCCTCGCCGGTCGCCCGGTACAGCTTGACCAGCGCCAGCTCGATTTCCGGGTGGCCGTCATAGCCGTGTTTTTGTCCGGGGCCCTTGCCGAAAACGGTTCCGATATAATCCGCATAACGACACATGATATCGAGAACGGCCCTTTTGCCGGTCGCTTCGTAATAGGCCACACCGGCTTCCATCAGATGCCCGGCGCAGTACAGCTCGTGGTTGTCGCGCAGGTTGGTCCAGCGGCCCCCCGGCTCTTTTACCGTATAAAACGTATTCAAATAACCGTCCGGCCGCTGCGCCCGCCCGAGCAGGGCGATCAGCTCGTCCGCAATCGCTTCCAGCTCCGGATTCGGCTCATTGGCCAGGGCGAAGCCGACGGTTTCCAGCCATTTTCCGAGATCGCTGTCCTGAAAGACCATGCCATAGAACTCGCCTTCCGCTTCTCCGGCTGCAAGGCGGAAGTTCTCAATGGTATGGCTCGGCTCCGCTCCCGGAATCGCGTCGTTCAGCGCGTCCCATTGGTAGGGAAGCACCGTGCCGGACACGTTTTTTTGCCGGGGCGTCCAAAAAGCATCCTGAATCTTCACCTGCCGCAGGTCGGGCGGTTCCGGCCGGCTCTGCTTCGATACGGGCGTTTTGCTCATAACGGTCTCCTTTTCGGGTCTGTGGTATAATGAAAGAAAGTGGACGGAACCGAAACAACCCGGTGTCCCGTACAAGGCCATCTTATCATCGCTGCGGGCGCTTGTAAGTAGCGGGGCTGGCATATTCGGTGGACAATACCGACCAGATGAACGGAGTCCGGCAGACGCGGGCGGATTCCCCGGACCGGGCAGCCATAGCAAGCCGGCACCAAACCGAATCGAGTCAAAAGGGGAGCGAAAATGAAGTATTTTCGAGCGGACATCCGCCAGCCGGTCGAATTTGTGTCCTGCGGGTATTTTGTATCGGAGCAGACTTGGATTCACGCCCGGCGGGTCATCGATTCCTGGGAGGTCATCATCGGCGTCGAAAAAAGCGTTTATCTGGAGCAGGGCGGCGAGGAGTACGAGGTGCGGCCGGGTTGTGTGCTGCTGCTTCCGCCGGACCGGATGCACCGGGGAACGCGGGAAAGCGAGGCGGGGGCGGCGTTTTACTGGTTTCATTTTTTGCCCCGGGGGGACTCGGAGATTTTGGAGGACCACACCGAAGCCGGGGGCATCATCCGCTGCTCATCGGACCCGGCCGGAATGCCGGAGGGGGAGGACATGACGGTTCGGCTGCCGTTCTTTTTTGAACCGCCCGAGCTGGAGCGGACGCGCATCCTGTTCAAGCAGCTTCAGCACGTCGCTCACTCGCCTTATTCGGTCCGGGCGGCGGCGGGGTATGCCGCCACTTCGCTTTTGATCGAGCTCTCGGAGCAAACGCTGGCTGCCGAACGGGCGGGCGGAAGCACGCGGGGGCCGGCGGATGCCGTGCTGCCGGAAATCATGGAATGGGTCCGGCTGCACGCGGCGGAGGATATTTCGGTGGCCGTCCTTGCGGAACGCTTCGGCTACAACAAAGATTACCTTTCGCGGCTGTTCAAGCGGAAGACCGGGCGGCCGGTTCAGGAGTACATTCATCTTTTGCGGCTGGAGCGGGCCAAGGAGCTGCTTACCCGCAGCGGCGGCAGCATCCGGGACATTGCCGAAAGCGTCGGCTTCCGCGATGAAAAGTATTTTATGCGCCTGTTTAAACGATACGAAAATCTGACGCCCGGCGAATACCGGAGAGCCTTTTACAACCTGCATCTGAACAACGGGTAATGGCAGTCAAAGCCGGGGACAGCCTGCAAAAGGGGAGCAAGCGTCATGATCAAAATATACAACGAACCGAAACGGGAAGCGTACCGCCGCTTTATTGAGTATGCCTGCGAGCGTTCGGCTCTGTTTATGTTGGCCGACCGGACGGAAAAAGAGAGAACGGGCTGGGGGCCGGACCGGGGTTATTGGAGGGTTCTGGAACAGCTTGAGCCTTACCGGGAACGGACGGAAACGGTAGAGTCTGTAAGGGGGGGAAATCCCATTGCGTACACCGAAGGCGGAACGATTAACTACTACCGGTGCGCGCCGGGCAGCGCCGGCGTGCTCCAAAAAGCGGCGGACCGCCTGTACGAGTGGCGGTTTCCGCATCGGCCGGAGGACCTGTCTTTTCTGGATGCAAGCGGGCATCCGTGGATCGTTACCATTGCCCATGAAACGATGGGCGCAATAGAGATCGGGGAAGACGAAGCAAAGCGGTTGGCGGCGGCAATCCCGGGATTGTTTTTGCAGGGGGCGTTCAACAAGGAATTCGGGGCGTTTTGGGCGGATGCGCTGCATCATCAGGCGGAGGAGCTGCATCTGGCTGGGTTTTGGATCGAAGAACTGCCCGCCGATATCGGCCGGCTGCGGTCGCTGCGCCGTTTGGAGGTGTTTGAACCGGGGGTGCGGCGGCTTCCGGCCGTTTTGTTTGAGTTGCAAGAGCTGGAGGAGCTGACCCTGTACCTCTGGGATTTGGAGGAGCTGCCGGCGGATATCGGGAAGCTGCAAAACCTGAAGGCGCTTACGGTGTGCTGCGGCAGCTATTACGGGGCCGCTCCCGCACCGCCGCTCCTTCCGAAGGAAGCACTGTCGTTCCGCCGGCTGCCGCGCGAGATCGGTGGTTTGCAGAAGCTGGAGTATTTCCGCCTATCGTATACGGGTATCGCGGAGCTCCCGGAAGAGCTTTGGGAGCTCCCCAAGCTCAGGAGTTTGGATTTGTCCAACAATCTGCTGACCGGAGTCCCGGCCGGTGTTTCCCGTCTGAAACGGCTGGAGATAAGCAATTTCAGCATGAATGCGTTCCCCTGGACTTGGGAGGAGGCAGAGTTCTGAACCGGGCGGGCGTGGCACGGGCGAGCGGGACGGAGAAGGGGATTGCTGCCTGGCGGGCGGGTGTCAGAGCGGTAAAAGACAAGATGTGGCGATGCAGCCCGGCGGATTGCTGCCTGGCGGGCCGATGCCGGAGCGAAGACAGGATGTGGCGATGCCCAAAAGCGGGGCAAGAACAGCAGGAAAGTAGCGGAATAAGTGTGCTATAGTGCCCCATCCAGTATCGCAGTTTGAAAAAGAAGCTCCGGGGTTGTCTGCCGGCAAAGGGGCGGCGAAGATCCGAAACTCCGTGTTTTGAGAGAGCCTCCCACATGTAGCGGCGAAGACCCGAAATCCCGACTTTTCAGAGAGCCTCCCATACGAAGGATGGCCAAGAAGTGCAAAAAGGCAACTAATTCTACCGATATCTGCTGTTTTGGACCGAATAGATGCAGAAAGGCACTTATTTCGTCCGTTTTCTCTAGAAATCGCTTCTTTTGAGGGAAATAGTTGCGTGTATGTCCTTATTTCGCGATGGAACGGGAATCTAAGGAAAATAGGTGCCGCTCCGCACTTAATTGCACTCTGTTCGCTGGTAATCGCTTGCCTGATCCGCCCAACCGCTCGCTCCCAACGGCTTCTCCCAGCCGCTCCTTTTCTCAACTACGGGAACATTGGCAACAGGGTGGATGCTAAGCAAACGGGACCAGAGAAAACAACCACGGCGGATGGGACACCAGGGATAACGCCGAACCTTGCACAGCAAGTTGAATTTTGACTTTCAGCGGGAGACTAAAAGGGTATATCGTTTTTACAAAAAATGGGAAGTTAGCGGGGAACCGGCTTGGTATGGAAGTCGGAACGTTTTTCCTTCCGGAGCCGTTTAGGGTATGATAGGAAAAAGGGAGTTTCCCGGGAAATATGAGGTGACAACGGGCGGAGCACTCACGCTCCAAGCGATTTCATGGACCGAAACCAACAAGTGGACAGGAAAAGGTGCGCCGTATGCGGCGAGAGCAAACCGGCGTCGGCAGATGCGGACAAAAACGGAAAAGGCGGTGCCCGCCGCGAAGACGCGGTTTGCGCGGATTGCCGCCGCCTTGGGAGCGTCGGCGAGACGGCGGCCGCTGTGGACGAAGCACCGCGCCGTGTGATCTGGCCTGATCCGAAGCCGGTGAAAAAAACCAACCCGTCTGCCAACCAAGGCCAGGTAAAAGCCGGGGGGGCGATGGAAGCCGGCAAGCCGCGGCCGGAGATAGGCGGAGCAAAGCAGCCGGGGGCGGCCAAGGATAGCGTATCCGCGTCCGCTACGGATGCGCCAGGGCCGGGAAGGGTAACGAAGCGAAAGCGGGTTGCTGCGGCGGCTGAATCAGCGGAGACGGACGCAGACGCAAGGCGCGAACAAGCGGTTGAGCCGGTAACGGCTCCCGCAGGTACGCTGAGGGCTCAACTTGCGCCGCATGCGGGAGCTGAAGCGCCCGAGGCGGCTGCCGAGATGAAGGAGCCAATTTTTGAGGCAGCGGAAGCGGCGGGAGTGGACGGCGACGACGGCGATACGGCGGCGCAGCCGAAGAAAAAGCGTCGGCGGAAGAAGAAAGCCGCGCTCGCCGAAGCGCTGTCGGAAGCGACGGCAGCCGCCGAACCGACGGAGCCAATTGGCGAAGCGGCTGAGGCGACTGCCGAGCCGAAGGAGCCAATTTTTGAGGCAGCGGAAGCGGCAGGAGCAGACGGCGACGGCGTAGCGGCAGCGCAGCCGAAGAAAAAGCGTCGGCGGAAGAAGAAAGCCGCGCTCGCCGAAGCGCTATCGGAAGCGACGGCAGCCGCCGAACCGACGGAGCCAATTGGCGAAGCGGCTGAGGCAGCCATCGAGCCGCCCGAGGCAGCGGAAGCGGCAGGAGCAGACGGCGACGGCGTAGCGGCAGCGCAGCCGAAGAAAAAGCGTCGGCGGAAGAAGAAAGCCGCGCTTACCGAAGCGCTGTCGGAAGCGACGGCAGCCGCCGAACCGACGGAGCCAATTGGCGAAGCGGCTGAGGCAGCCATCGAGCCGCCCGAGGCAGCGGAAGCGGCAGGAGGCGACGGCGACGGTGAAACGGCAGCGCAGCCGAAGAAAAAGCGTCGGCGGAAGAAGAAAGCCGCGCTCACCGAAGCGCTGTCGGAAGCGACGGCAGCCGCCGAACCGACGGAGCTAATTGGCGAAGCGGCTGAGGCGGCTGCCGAGCGGAAGGAGCCAATTTTTGAGGCAGCGGAAGCGGCAGGAGGCGACGGCGACGGTGAAACGGCGGCGCAGCCGAAGAAAAAGCGTCGGCGGAAGAAGAAAGCCGCGTCCGCGCCGCCGGAGGCGCAAGCATCGCCTTCTACGCCGGAGCGTACGCCTCCCCCCGTTGACCCGGGGGCCGCACCGGCGGCGGCTTCGCCGCGCCATGTGCTTGGCTCCACGGTCCCGGCGGGCACCGTTCCTTCCGTCCGCACGCTGACGGAGGAGGAGGTCGAGGCGGCGCAAGCGCGCCTGCTGGCGGAGCAGCAGCCCGCCAAGCGCAAACGCAAGCGCCGCCGCAAGCGCGGCTCCGCCGGTGCCGCGCCGGACGCTCCCCCGCAGCAGGCGGCGCTGCCCGAGCCGGCGGCATCCGCTCCGGCGCAGACCCCGCCGGCGCCGGGCTACAGCCGCGCGGACGAGCCCGGCGGCGTCGCCCGGATCGCGGCCGCTTTGGCGCCGGCCGAGCTGGCCGCGGAAGTGGCCGCCGCCCCGGCCAAGAAGCGCAAGCGCAAACGCGCCCGCAAGCGCCGCCGCAGTGCGGGGCAAGCGGCCGCAGCGGCCGGCCGCTTTGCAAAAGGCGAACCGCACGGAACCCTGCCCGTCCGCGAAGAGGAAAAAGCGTACATGCGCAAGCACCATCACCTGCACCGGACGCAGGCCGACCCGTCCAAGCCCGATCCGTTCGACGCCTCCGTGCTTCGGCCAACCAGCGCCGGCATTATCCGGATGCGCGGCCGGACGGAGAAAGGCCGGGGCTGGTATCAGGAGATCGAGCCGGAGATGGCGCATACCCTCGTCAACGAATTGGCCGCCATCGTCGTCAACCGGCACACCATCCGCCGGTTGTACACCACGCGCGATTTTCGCCGTTATATTTTGACGCGGGACAAATACACCTGCTTCTTCTGCGGCGAATACGGGGACACAATCGACCACCTGCTTCCCCGGGCCAAAGGCGGCCATACGACGCCGGTCAACTGCGTATGCGCCTGCAACCTGTGCAACCAGTCAAAAGCGGACCGGGATCTGGACGAGTTCATCGAAGCCGGGCATTAAAACCGCTTCATCATCCTTCCTGAAGAAACCGAAAAAAGACTTCGCAATCAAATCCGCCATTCCGCCGTCCCTTCCGGGGGACGGCTTCCGTTTGGGCTGATCCATTCGGCCTTTGTTCGTGCCACAAGCAAGGAATGCCGCCAGAGAAAAGAGGAGACGACCATGCAAACCCCGCACCAAACCCGAATGATCATCGACGCCGACACGGGTATCGACGACGCGCTGGCGATTTTATACGCCGTGCGGTCGCCGCGTATTCATGTGGAAGGCATCACCACCGGCTTCGGAAACACAAGCGTGGAGCAGGCCACGGAAAACACGCTGCGGCTTTTGCATCTGGCGCAGCCCGGTTATGCCATTCCCGTGGTGCAAGGGGCCGACCGCCCCCTGAAGCGGCCGCGCGGAGAATTTACCGTTCATGTGCATGGGGCAAACGGTATCGGAGACGTCAAGCTTCCGCCTTCGCCGCAGCAGGCCGCCGCCGAAAACGCGGTATCGTTCCTGCTCCGCAAAGCGGAGGAGCATTCCGGGGAGCTCGTGCTTGTTACCCTCGGGCGGCTGACCAACCTGGCGCTTGCCCTCGAAGCCGATCCCGGGCTGGCCGCAAAGCTCAAAAAGGTTGTCGTCATGGGCGGCGCGGTCCACGCGCCGGGCAACGTCACGCCGGTGGCGGAGGCCAACTTCTGGGGCGACCCGGAAGCGGCCGAGCGCGTGTTTGCGTCCGGTGTTCCGCTGCTGCTGGTCGGGCTGGACGTTACGCTGCAAACCCGCATTACCCGCGAGCAGGCGGCGTCCCTGGAACGCACGGCACGCCCGGAAAACCGCGCCATCGCGTCGTTTATGAAGGCGTCGCTGGAGCACTATTTCGGTTTTTACGCCCGGACCAACCTGTTTTTTGAGGCGGCCCCGCTCCACGATCCCTTGGCGCTCATGGTAGCCGTTCATCCGGAGCTGGTGACCTACCGCCAAATGAAAGCGAGCGTCGAATGCGCAGGCGAGCTGACCAGCGGCATGGTCGTGGCGGATTTGCGCGCCATTCCGCGCGTCGGCCATGACATCGAAGTGTGCGTCGGCGTGAATGCGGAGCGGGCCGTCGGCCAATTCCTGTCCGTATTTTAATTGCGTTCCCCGCCTGCAGGCTCTCGGGGCCTTCGGAAGCATCCGCTTCCGGGGCCTTTTTGCCGTGCCGTTTTCCGCCTCCCTATTAACCGCCAACCTGACATAAGCGCTTCTTATGGAATGGATCATCAATCGGAATTTCCGTTTTCGTTCTTCCGGCCCTATAGTGAAAGCACAAGATTAGACGGAGAAAAGTCCGAAAAGGAGACGGAAAAATGGGCCTGACGATTACAGCGGCGGTGCGAAAAAGAACCGGATGGAAGAACACGGGCGGTTTCCTGCGCGGGATCGGGTTAACCCTGCTGCTGGCGCTGTTCGCCAAAGCGGCATCCGGGCTGCCGTATGCCGGCGTGCTCGGCCAGCTGGTGCTGGCCATGATCGCGGGTGTCGCGTGGCGTGCCGTCCGGGGCTTCCCGGCCGGTACGGATACGGCGGCGGGAATCGCCTTCTCCAGCCAAAAGCTGCTCCGCGCGGGCATCATTTTGCTTGGCATGCGGTTGAATCTGGGGGACATTGTCCGTGCGGGGCCGGCCGTTCCCGCGCTGGCGGCGGGCTGCGTCGCCTTCGCGCTGCCCGTTGTTTACGGCCTGGCCCGGCGCTTCAAAGTAGACCGCGGTCTTGCCCTGCTCACCGCATGCGGCACCGCCATATGCGGGGCGGCCGCCGTCGTGGCCATTGCGCCGCAAATCAAGGCCTCGGACGAGAAAACCGCCATCGGAGCGGGGACGATCGCACTGCTCGGCACCATTTTTACCCTGCTTTACACCCTGCTGTTCCCGGTGCTTGGCTTGAGCGGCGGCGATTTCGGCATTTGGGCGGGCGCCACGCTTCACGAAGTGGCGCATGCGGTAGCGGCCGCGGCGCCGGTTGGCCGGGAGGCGCTTGACCTGGCGCTCGCCGTCAAGCTGACCCGGGTGGCGCTGCTGGTGCCGGTCGCCGTCCTGGCCGGGCATTTGGCGAACCGGCGTCCCAGCTGCGACGGGGATGACGCGGAAGGCCGGCACGATACGCCTCCTTCCCGCCGCCGCGTGCCCATCCCCTGGTTCATCCTGGGGTTTCTTGCGGCAAGCGGCATCCATACGCTCGGGCTGGTGCCGGAAGCGGCGGCCACCGCCGCCGTCACCGCCGCTTACCTGCTCATCGCCATGGCCATGGCAGCCATCGGCCTGAATGTGAACGTTGCGGCGTTCCGCCGGTTCGGGCTGAAGCCGCTTGCCGCCGGAGCGATCGGATCGCTGCTGCTCTCCGCGTTCGGCTATGTCATGATCCGGTGGTCCGGCCTTTTCTAGGCAGGCAGCCCGCCAAAAGACAAAGAACTCGTTCTCATTTCCTGGGGAAGGAGTCTTATTCCGTCAAAATCCGCCCGGTGGATTAGCCTCAGTCCGCCGGGCTTTTTGCTGGGTCCATTCGCATGCCGCCGTTCGCTCCCTTTTAAAGCCCGGGCCTCATTTTTATTATTTGGACTGGTTCTCAAGAAGGGATTATGGTAAACTTGCGTTTCAACGGACAAGCGGGAGGGTTATTACCCTAGTCGCTGCGCCGGTTTCTTTGCTGTACCGGTTTATGAAAACCGGCATGAAAATTTATCCTGTCGAGACGCAAAAAGACCTAGAGAGAGAAAAACGAGAAAAAAGGGGAGAAAACAAAAAGGCGGTGCGGAATGGGAGCCATAGCTGTAAAAATGCCGGCCAAAGCCGGCAAACGGATCAAGGAAATCGATATTGTGCGCGGGATTACCATAACGCTGGTCGTGATGGGCCACGCGGCCATGCCCCTCTGGCTGAACGAGGTGCTCAAGACGTTCCGGGTGCCGCTGTTTTTTCTGGTGTCCGGCTTTTTGTTCAGCTACCACCGGTATGCGAATGACGTCAAAAGCCTGCTGGTCAGCCGGTTCTGGCGGCTGGCCGTTCCGTATTTGTCCGCTTGCGTCCTTTTCTATGCGCTGTGGGTGGTTCGCAACCCCGGTTTGCTGAAAAGCGGACCTTCGGTGCTCGAACCGATCTACCCGGCCTTGTACGGGTACGCGCCGGATTTGTACATAAACTATGCCTTATGGTTTTTGGTGACGCTGTTTTGCGCCGAGCTGGTGTTCTGGGCGGGGCTGCGCCTCGCCGCTGAATGGCCGGTGCTTCGCCAAACCGTCTTTTTCGCGGCCGTCAGCCTGGCCGGCTTTTACCTGGGCCGTTTCGTCGCGTTCCCCTGGGGGCTTGATATTGCGATGACGGCGCAACTGTTCCTGTTTACGGGCTACCGCCTCCGGCGGATGAACCTGTTTAACGGGTTTGTTTTTCCGGGCTGGCTGCTGGCGCTTGCAGCCGTATTTTACGGCGCGGCGGCGTATTGGAACGGCGTGGTCGACATGGCTCAACGGATGTACGGGCATAACCCGGTATTGTTTTACCTGGGCGGGCTCGGGGGCAGTGTCCTGGCGCTGCAGGCGGTCCGTTTGCTCGCCCCCTGGCGGCTGTTTGAAAAAGTTTTTACCTACATCGGACGGGAATCGCTGAACGTGCTGATTTTCCACCTCGGACTGGCGCTGTTTCTCCTGCAAACGGCTTACAAGGTAGCGTTCGGCACCATCGACATCCATTGGCTTCCGGCCACCGTCTGGGGCGTGGCGTTCTCGCTCGCCGTCGGGTACGTCGTCAAACGGACGCCGGTCGTGCGCTTTTTCCTGAACGGCATTCGCACCAAGCGGACCAATCCGCCCGTGCCTTTGCCCGTAAGCGGCGTTGCCCGCGAGGGGTAACCGTCGGCTGTGCGCCAAAGGGGACAGCTGTGAAGGCGGCCCCGGGTAAGAGCCAAAAGCTTCTCGTCTATGCAGACGGGAAGCTTTTTTGCGCGTGGGGAGCGATAGACTTCGTCAAAAATATGATAGGATAAAAGATGGAACATCGCCAAAGGAATTCCAAATGAAAAGGAGGCGGAACCGCGGAATTAACCGGTATCGGCAGCACCATCGCGCAGAACGCCATGCGACATCAGCTATACGGCATTATCGCCATGGTGATCGGGTTGTATTTGATTGTCCATGGGGTATGGTTATTAAGAGAGGGACGCCAAAAGGGCAAATTTATTCTTCTAACGTTTCTTGGCCTGGTTTTGGTTTTTGCCGTACCCGCTTTTCTGGAGTACCTGAATCTTCGCAGCAGTCTGGAGCTTCCCTTCTAGAGTGAACCGATTGTGACCGCACATGAAAAAAAGGCTGGGCGACAAAAACACCGACACCGTACGGGAGGTAGGCGACTATGAAAATCGGCTTGATCGGCTTGGGCAAAATGGGACTGAACCTCGGCAAAAACATGATCGACCACGGCCATGAGGTGGCGGCTTTCGATTTGAACACGGCAGCGGTGGAGGAGCTGGCCGCCTATGGGGCCGAGGGGGCTTCGTCCATTCCGGACCTGCTCACTCTGCTTCCGTCCCCCAAGGTGGTTTGGCTGATGATTCCGCATGCGGTGGTGGACACGCTTTTGGACCAGCTGGCGCCGCTGCTGGCCGAAGGGGACATCGTCATCGACGCCGGGAACTCGCATTACAAGGAATCGGTGGCGCGGTACAACCGGCTGCGGGAGTCGGGCATCCGCTTTGTAGACGCGGGCACCTCGGGCGGCATGGACGGAGCCCGGCAAGGAGCCTGCTACATGGTAGGCGGCGACCCGGAAGCCTGGGCGGTCGTGGAGCCGGTGTTCCGCGACACGGCCGTGGACAAGGGGTATCTGTACGCAGGCCCGGCAGGCAGCGGCCACTACCTCAAAATGGTGCACAACGGCATCGAATACGGCATGATGGCGGCCATCGGGGAAGGCTTCGAGGTGCTGGAGAAAAGCTCGTACGACTTCGATTACGAAAAGGTCGCCCGGGTGTGGAGCAACGGCTCCGTCATCCGGTCGTGGCTGATGGATCTGACGGAAAACGCTTTTGCCAAAGATGCGAAGCTGGAAGGCATAAAAGGCGTCATGCACTCCTCTGGCGAAGGAAAATGGACCGTGGAGGAAGCGCTCGACCTGCAAGCGGCGACGCCCGTGATCGCCATGTCGCTTCTCATGCGCTACCGGTCGCTTGACGCCGACAGCTTCACCGGCAAGGTAGTCGCCGCTCTGCGCGGTGAGTTCGGCGGTCATGCGGTGGAGAAGAGCGAAGAAGCCTGAGCAGATTAATCGGCCGTAAACGAAAACCCGCGCGGGCCAGATGAACCACCGCCCCGCTCGGGTTTTCACTTTTTCGTCTCCGTAAGTTTGCCGTCGGTGCAGGTGTATTGGGCGATGGAGTCGCTGACCGCGCGTTCAAACATGAATCGGCCTTGGTCATAAAAGTCGAGGGAATGAATCTTTTCCACTCCGAATCCCTTTACGCTGGCAGCCGTTATCACGCTGTTTTGTTCTTCAAATGCCACGGGCGCATACCAGGCATAGTCATCCGGCCGGAGAATCCAGATCGCGGTGCCGGTCTCGTATTCAAAAAAATCCTGGAGGTAGACCTTGGAATCCTGCCAAATCTCCCGTTCCGATCCCGCATTTTGATCCTGGCAGAGGAATGCGGCGCGTGCCTTGGCAGCGGCGACCATGTTGTCCTTTCGGGGGGAGGAGCCATAGTTCGGCCGATGCGGTTCGGGAACTCGGACGCTGACCGTGCCCGCTCTCGCATAATGATCTCCCGGCCATTCGGCCCCGCTGTCTTTGGACACTTCTCCGGTGGCGTAGACGGTTCCGCTCAAAAGAGCAAAGGGAAGCAGCCCTTTGGCTTTATGCGTATAGCCATAGAGCTTTCTTTGGTCATCCGGTCCGGCGTAGAGACGCAGCTCAATTTCAAGCGGTTGCCCGATAAAAGGTTCAAAGCCGTTTGTGCCTGCGCCTTCCGTTTTGTCCGGGTACAGCCACAGACGCAGGTTAATATAGGCCTCCAAAGCGGATTGTACCGCCGCCGGCGTGTAGCCTTTAGGAAGCGCGACCTGGGGGGGAGAAGGCGGATCGGTTGCCGTTGCCAGCGCGGCGGGTTCGCTGCCAGCGGCGGTTTCACCGCCGACTCTGTCTTGCTTGGGGTCCGTCGAACACCCTCCTGATACGAGAAAGAAAACCGTCAAGACCAGAATAACTCCTCTGCGTGTCTTCATGTCATGGCTCCTTCGTTATGAGAGGGAGGACGGATTCTGCAAGGTGGAGAACGAATCAAATACGATTACACACATCCGTAATCCCGCCCTAGCTGGTCGTTTCCCTGTATCTAGTAAGACTAGTTTTGCATTAAAATAGTTGCGATTCAAATAAATAGAATATCCGTGAACGAGGTTTTTTTCGCTGCACGCAAAAAGCGGGATACGGAGGGGTTCCTCCAGCCCGCTTCTCCTGCGCGTTTCCGTGTTTTTAACGTCACGTTTGATGTTGCCGCGCTGCATGTTCAATTATTGCCCCATACCCGGTCGAGCTTTACGCTTTGGCAGATGTCACCTTCACCCGCAGAACGGTTTTTCTTTTGGCCGGGGCTGTTCGCTCGGGGTTCGACAGGTAAATTTCCCGATGCACCCGCGTGGTGCGGACCAGTTGATGCTCCTCGCAAAAAGCGGCGATCCGCGCAAAGCTGGCGGGCTCGTCGTCATAGGGGCCGACATGCAGCGCTTGCACGCAAAGCCCTTCTTCCAGCGATGCGAACCGGACGTCCGTCAAAGGCAGCTCCGGCTTTTTCTTGCGGGCAGAGGCCAGAGCGGCGGAAACCATATCCGGCTGTACAAAATCCGGCTGGCGGACCATCAGCGTATAGGCCAGCTCCTTCTTATCCTTAAGCGGGTCCAGCTCCTCTCCGGCGGCCGCCCGCGCAAGCGCCCGTTCGTTGAAGCTCCAGACCCCTTCGAGCGGGTAAACGGTGTAATCCGTGTAGCCTTCGAAAGACGGGCCTTTTTTGAGCATCATTTTGAGCGTGTAGGAGAGGGTGTACAGCGCGGTAATACGTCGCGAAAAGCCGGCCTCGTTCGGGTCTCCTTCTCCATCGATCATGAAGTATTGCAGTGGGGGTACGGTCAATTGGACAGGCGCGGAACCGGGCAGATAAAGGTTTTTTTCGTGTTTGGACCATTCATGTTTCATGCGGCACCTCCGTTTGACACCAGCATAGCAAACGAAATCGGTCATCTGGCTGTCCGGTTTACCGGATGATCCAAGCAGCCCGGCCGCCTCGGCGGACGGGCTCGGGCTGTCGAGAAAGTCTCGATAACCTTTGACCATTTCGACGGCACTCGTTCCGAAAATCAATTGGAGCGGGGAACCCAAACCAACTTGCCCCGCCGCTGGTTTCGGAGCCTAGTGTCTCCGGCATCATAGTTTGGAAAAGATAGAACGACAAGGTGATGAGCGTCTATCGGCAAAAGGGTGCGGGGGCGAAATTCCCAATAACCAGAGGGGTTCGCGCTTGCAGGTGGAGCAGGAAGTGCAAAAAAGCAACTAATCACCCCTTTATCGGCTATTTTCGATCGAATAAGTGCAAAAAGGCAATTATTTCTCCCATTTTCTCCCCTTATTGCTTCTTTACTTAGAAATAAGTGCGTGTATGAAATTATTTCGCGATGGGACCGAGAAACCATCGGAAATAAGTGTCGTTGTGCACCTATTTGCCTTCTCTCCCCGGTCATCGTTAACTTGTGCCCCCTACTTAGCAATTTTCAGCCAAGAAAGCAGAAGCAAAAGGAAGGGTGGGCAAGGCAAACGGAGGGGCTCTGATGACGGTAGCCGTACAGAACATGAAGAAGCTGGCGACCCGCCAGGATCGCCGGGACAAACGGAATAATCCCCTCGTTTTTCCCCTTTACAACGGTGGCAAACGCAAAAGAAACCCATGATTATTAAAATGATCCGGGTTTCTCGACAATCTGGGGCCATCCGGCCCGCCTCGGCGGCCGGGCTTTTCTTTTGTTCTGATTTGCCGTTCTGGTAGAATAGATAAAAAACGGATGAGCGCGCTCAACCCTGGAGGCTGAAGACCATGATCCACGAACTTCTCGCAAAGCTGGCCCGCTGGCACGAAGCGGATGAATTTCAGAGCATCGTTGACGCCATCGAAGCCATTCCGGCTTCCGAAAGGGGTTATGAACTGACGGGGCAGCTGGCGAGGGCTTTGAATAACCTGGAACGGTACGAGGAAGCGCTGGAGCAGCTGCGCCGGATCGAAGAAGAGGGACGGAACGACCCCGTTTGGCACTTCCGGGCGGGATATGCTTACTATCACATGAAGCAGTATGAAGAAGCGGCGAAGGCGTTCGCCCGGTCCGACGAGCTGGACCCCGGCGACGAGGATACCGAAACCTTTCTGCTGTGGAGCCGCCGCAAGGCGGAGCGTCAGCTCCGGCTGCTGGCAGCCTCCTACAAGCGGGAGCTGGAAAGAGCGACTACCCCCGGCCCGGCGGGGCCGCCTTTTGACGGCTTCGATTTTACGGGCTTCTGGGACGACAGCGCGTACGCGCTCAAGTCCTATGTCTCTCCGCCGCCCTCCGACGAGCTGATCGCTTCGGTCGAGGAAGAGCTGGGCTACAAGCTGCCCGCCTCTTACATCTGGCTGATGAAGCAGCACAACGGCGGCATCCCGGTGGATACCTGCTTCCCGACCGACGAACCGACCTCCTGGGCGGAGGATCACATTGCGATCGACGGTATCCTGGGCATCGGACGGGACAAAGCCTATTCGCTTTGCGGCGAGCTTGGCAGCCGGTTCATGATCGAGGAGTGGGGCTACCCCGATATCGGCGTTGTCATCTGCGATTGTCCGTCAGCGGGGCACGACCTCGTCATGCTGGACTACCGGGCCTGCGGACCGGAAGGCGAGCCGGAGGTTATCCACGTCGACCAGGAGGCCGATTACGAAATCACCTTTCTGGCCAAAGACTTCGAGACGTTCATCCGCGGCCTGGTGAGCCATGAGGTGTACGACACCTCCGCCGAGGACAAAGAGGATGACCTGCGCAAAGCGGCCAGCGGGGCGTTTTCGCCTTTGCTTGCCGAGCTGTGCGGGAACGTTACGGAGACGGCGGGCATCGAGGAGAAAATCCGGGCGGTCTGCACGAAAATCGTGGAGGAAAAAGGCCATTTTGCCTTCCATGCCGACCCCCTCTCCATGCTGATGTACGATCTGCAATTTTGGCTGTACACCAAAACCTACCCGGACACGAACCGCCAGGCTTATCTGGACATCTACCCCAAAATGATCGCCTTCGGCGGCGAATTCGGCTCGGGCGGCTACGCGCCTGCTTTTATCACGGACTGGCTCGCCGACCGCGTCAAAAAAGGCTGGATCGAGGAGCGGGGCGGAGCGCTCCGGTTTACGGACCAGGCAGCAAAGGAGCTGCTGGAACGGTTGGAGGAGGCAGCGGGTTAAGAGGAAAGAGAAGCCTTTACCAGCGAAAAGGAGGAAACCGCTTGTTAAGGAGCATAAGGCAGCGAATCTACAATGCCAAACAGATGCAGAAAATGCGAGAGGAAAACCCCGAAGCCTTCCGCCGTGCGTTGGAGGAGCTTAACGCCCGGGAACGGGAAGCCGTCAAAAACGCGCCTCCCCCAAAGGCCGGGCCGGTCGTCAAGTTTTTTCGGTATCTTCTGTACATCGTGTCCGCCTTTATACTGCTTGTCGCTATCATCGGGTTGCCCCGGTCCGAACAGCCTGTTTTTGCGGCGCTCAGCTTTGGTCTGCTGCTTTCCGTCCTCTTTATGGCGGCCGGCCTTGCCCATCCCGCCGTTGTCTTTTTTCGGGGGCGGTGGTCCCGGCAAGATGTGCTCGAGCTGTTCGGGCTGCTGACTATCGCCCTTGTTCTCCTGATGGTGGTTTTCCGGCCGTAGGCGGAAGATCGTTTGGATGGGACAGCTGGTAAGAAGCAGCCGAGCCGAACGGCAGGCTTGCCAGCCGCGCCCGTTCGCGTCTATACTGGACGTAATCTTTTTCCATGAGGTGAAGGAAGTTGGCATTCCGCATCGTTCGAGGTAGCTGATTTTCGGGCTGGGTAATACGCGTGCCAGCCGCCAAGGGGGCCGTCTGCCCTTTTGAATGCACAGAAAATCATGAACTTGAATGATGCCGGTTGTCAGCATGGATATAAGCCAAAGGACACCGGAACACCACTCCTGCGCGGCGGATGCGCGTTCATCCGATTTGCCGGGGGCGGCGGGCGGTCCTTTGGCTTTTTGCGATCTTATGGAGAGGATGGAACAGAAGATGAACGAGGCGGACTACAAAGCCTTTTACGAACGGGTTGGAAAAGCAAACGGGTGGAACTTCAGCTCCCTGCAAGTGCAGGCGGAGGGCGTGGAATGGGACTTTTACCAGGAGGTCAGGGAGCGGTGCAGGCCGTCCGGTCTGCTGCTGGACATAGGCACCGGGGGCGGGGAGGCGCTGCTCACGCTGGCGGACGCGGCCTTGCTGCTTGTGGGCATCGACCGGTCGAAGGGAATGCTCGCGACGGCGGAAGCAAACCTGCGGCAAGCGGGAAAGGCCAATGTGCGCGTGCTGCGGATGGATTCGGAGCGGCTGGCGTTCCCGGATGGATTTTTTGATGTTGTGTCATGCCGCCACGCGCCGTTTTCGGCGCGGGAAGCGTTCCGGGTGACCGCCGGGGGCGGCGTCTTCCTGACGCAGCAGGTCAGCGAGCACGACAAGCGCAATCTTGTCGATGCCTTCGGCCGCGGGCGTGTCGATGCGGTGGACGGCGAATTGCGGGAGCGGTATCTCGCGGAGCTGCGGGACGCCGGATTTCGCGAGCTGAACGTAATGGAATACGACGCGGCGGAGTATTACGCGACAGCGGAGGACCTGGTCTTCCTGCTCAAGCATACACCGACCGTTCCCGGATTTGGCGAGCAGGAGGGCGACTTTGCCGTGCTGGAGCGGTTTGTGCGGGAGAACCGGACGGACAAAGGCATCCGGACCAACGCGAAGCGGTTTTTGATTGTGGCGCAAAAATGACGGAAGAAGCCGGTTGAACAGATCGGAACCAAAAGCCAACCCAGGCAAGGGTTGGCTTTTTGCAGCTTCCCTACGTTGCTGCCGTTATAGGTGCACGAAGCAGCCGCTAAACGAATGTTCCTTTTCAATCGAATTCGGCCTATCTTGCCTGTTTCTCCATATGGTAATGTAAAAATGAACCGGTTTATTAAGAACTATACTCTTGCTCCGGGGTGACGCCAGTGGACCATACCCTTCAAGACTATGAAACGGAAAAGAAGAGGATGAACAAAGCGCTGCTGAAAAGCTTGGCCGTGCTCCTTTTGATTGCTTTATGCGGCGCCGCCTATGCCTACTATTACTTTTTTGTAAGCCTTTCCCGCCTTCCGCAGGGAGAACTCATGGCCGCTTCCACGTCTCCAACCGGGGCTTACACAATTAAGGCATATGAAGTTAATGGCGGGGCCACCACAGGCCTTTGGATCCGGGCGGAGCTTCTTCGGAACGGACGGGGAACGAAACCGAAGACCATCTACTGGAGCGAAAAAACCGATCCCAAGGTGATGATTCGCTGGCAGGACGATCATAACGTGACCATCAACGGTGTAATCTTGCGCGTGCCGGGCGAAACGTACGACGGAAGAAAATGAGCCGCACTCATGGATCTCTTCTAATTGAATTAGCCGGCATGGCGGGAACATAGGAAGGAGGAGGGGATTGCGGCTGCATGGCGGCTCGCCAGGGACCGGACTGCGGCAATAAGTTCATTTTTTCACAATCCTTTTTTAATCTTTCCTTGTAAGATACGTAGGTGGATGACCCTCCGCCTGTACAGGCGCCCAGGAATGAAGGTGTCCGCGTGCCGGAACGGATTCGATTAACTGACCCGCTTAAAACCACACCAGAGAGATGAGGCTTCCCCATGTCGAATCTTACAAACGATAACCAATATTATGCCTGGATTGAACAGCAGTGGGCTACCGCACCCGTTAAAAAAGCGGAGGCCGTTGGCGATTCTGCATCCCGCGAGGTTCGCCGGCTGCAATTTGCGGATGGAACGGTTCGGTACTTGAAAGAGATGGAGTCCCGGGAACAGGTCGAAAAGGTGCTCTCCATTCAGGATGTACTGGCCGAACAGGGGATACGAATAGCCGTCTATCTCCGGACGGCAAGCGGCAGCCGTTGGGCCGTTTACCAAGGGGAGCTTTATGTTCTTTCCGATGAACTGAAAGGCCGTGTGGTCCACGAACCGGGACCGGAATTAGGCGCTTGCTATGGCCAAGGCTTGGCGGCTTTGCATGCTGCGTTGAAGGACGTCCAGCCTTCCGGAGACCGCAGCCCCGCTATGGACCTCGATCAGCAATTGATCCATTGGGTGCTTCCCCGCACGGTAGAGGCGGCTGATCAACTGGGACGGAAGGAAGAGCTGACCAGTCTGATCGCCGGTCTTTTTACGGTTGGGCTGCCGCTCATAACCGGCCTCCCGCAGCAATTGATCCATCGGGACGCCCATCCGGGCAACATGGTTTTAGGAACGGACAGAAGGGTCGGTTTTCTGGATTTTGAAATCTCCGTCACGGGAATCCGTTTGTTTGACCTCTGCTACTTCTGCACCTCTCAATGGTCCGCGGCATTTCGGGACCCGATGAAGCACACGGCCTGGCTCCAGCTTGTCCGCGAGCTCAGACGGGGATATGAAAAGACCGCTGCCTTGCTGGAGGCGGAGAGAGCAAGCGCATTTTTTGTCATGGCTGCGATTCAAATGATCTTTGTTGCCTTTTGGCGGGATCAAAAAAGGACGGATTTAATAAACCAAAGTCTGGAGGGACTCTTTGCGCTGCTTCCTCTGAAAAGCAGGATTGAGGATGCCTTTTGTCTTCATTAGAAGGTTCCTGGCTTACCTCTTCCAATCTTTTTGGGAAAGTGGGGACTAACGTCTTGACTGCGCCCTCAGGAGACACTTTATGATGATGCCAGAGGTGAAAAAAGTGGGCTACAGGATGGGTCAATTTGCCGGATTGCACCGGGTTTCCAAAAAAACGCTGAGGTACTATAAAGAGATCGGTCTTCTGGAACCGGCCGGGATTGATCCCGAGAATGGTTATGCTTTTTATGAAGAAGAGCAATGCAGCCGCATGCGACAGATCCAGTACCTTCGGAGGCTGCGATTTCCTCTCGAGGAGATTCGCGCCCTGTTGGAGGCGGAGCCCGAGTCATGGGCTGCTTCTGTACAAGCCCGGCTCGCGGCCGTTCGGTCGGAGGGGCGTCTCCTCTCCCTCATTGAGCAAGAGCTGCTTGCTTTTGAAGGGCGGATTCGGGACCGGAAGGAGCTATGGAATCCGGCAGCTTATGTAACCGAATACAAGGTGGATGTTTTTGAACTCCCCGAGCCCCTTGACGTTATTGGTCAAGCCGCACGCGTGCCTTACCGCAACAACGAGGAAAAGCAGCCCATCATCGACCGGTTGATCGGCACTTACTTCGGCAACGAAGAGGCGGAAAAGATTCCCCATCGAGCGGTTCCTTTTACCACGTTCGGAGTGGTTTGCGAATGCGAGAAGGATATGAGCGAGGGAACCTACCTGTTGGGCGCACAGGTTACCAGCCTGGAGAGCATCCCTAAAGGCATGCGCAGCTTTCGTCTGCCGGCAGGCTTTTACGCGCGGGTTACTTTTCAGGCGAGTGACAGGGAAACGCTCACGAATCCGGCATTGGAAGGCGCCTATGATCATTTGTTCAACAAGTGGCTGCCCGAATCGGATTACCTCATGACGGATATGTTGGCTGCGGAGGTGTACAGAGAGGACCGGATGGAAGTGCCGGTTCAGCCCGAGATGGAAGTATGGCAGCGGGTAATGCCGAAGCAAAACGAATGGAGGACTCCCCCGTATGCTTCAAAATGATTGTTTTGCAAGTGAACGCTTGACCTACCGACCTTTTCAGATGGAGGATCTGCAAACCTATGTAGCCATGTGCAACGAGCCTTCCCGAAGGCGATGGTTTTACTTCCAGGAACCGCACTGCCTGGAAACCTCTTTTTGGGCAAAAGGAATCGCAGCGGATATCGCGGCCTGGTCTCAAAAGGTTAACCTTCTTTCAGAAACAGCCGGCTACAGCCTGGCGATCGTCTTGAAGAAAACCGGCCAGCTGGTCGGGTGCATCAGTCTTTCAAAATTCCATGGGCCGGAAGAGGAGCTTGACCACGTAGAAATCGGCTATCACGTCGGGGAAGCTTTTCAAGGAAACGGATATGCCACTGAAGCGGCGATAGCCGCTGTTGAATGGGGGCTGGCCAGCCTTGCCGAGCTGGGGACGGAGCCGAAAATTGTCGGAAAAGCGGAGCATGAAAACTGGCCTTCCCGCAGAGTGCTTGAGAAAGCGGGATTTGACTTTGTTCGTGCGGAGCAATATGTAAGTGTGTACGAAATCATCGGGGGAAAATAACCGGCAGGAGAGCATCACCCGGCGTGCCGTTTCCATTACCCTGTCATTCCCGTCAGCACACTGACGGGAAATTTTTGTTTTTGGGTGGGCATAATGGATCTATTGCTGCCACGGGAGGAGCTGGTCTGACGCGGAGATGGATCAACCGTTTGTAATATTGCCGGAGGAATCGGGGCCGGAGGGCGTTCAGCATTGCGAGCTTTGCGGGCTGTCCAGGCAGCGGAAACGTGTCATTTGGGGAGAAGGGAACCCGCATGCTCCCCTCATGCTTATTCTGGACAATCCCGGAGCCCGTGAGGACCGGGAAGGGAATGCGTTTCTTTGCGGGACCCGCGAAACTCTGCAAGCGGGAATGAGGGAAGCCGGTCTGGAGACGGATTCGGTTTATGTGACTTATTTGCTGAAATGCCGGCCGCTGCGGGCCTATGATAAACCCCATGCCAGATCGGCGTGCCTTCCGCATTTGCAGATGCAGCTTCAACTGAAGCAACCGCTCGTTTTGTTCGGCTTCGGGAATGTCGTGGCGGAAGCGCTGCTCCCGGAGGAGGAAAACCCCAGTGTCAAAGAGCTCCGGGGAAGCTGGCTTCAATTTGAAGGAACCCCCGTCGGCTTTACCTATCACCCTCTGGCGGTAAGAAGGCGGCCGAATTTGAAGAAGCATTTCGTTGAGGATCTGAAAGCATTGAAGGAGAAGTGGGCGGAGGTTCAAAGGGGTTAGGTGCAGGACCAAACAAAACGGATGCCGCTCGCAGGGCATCCGTTTTTTGCGGTCTGCAAAAACCAAAAAACCCGGCAAATTTGCCGGGTTTAAAAATGCAGGATAAGGTTGCGCAGCAAAAATCGCTGTGCTATGATAAAAAAACGACCATTTATTTCTAAATATGCACAACAATTCCATGTTAGCTTCATCTTTATCTTACCACGGAGCGGCACGGGTTGTCAAACATCTTTTTTCGCCAAATTTTTGAAGGGGTGTGGCAGTAGAATGCTAAGCGCGGACGATTGGAGACAAGAGCGAAATTACCTGGATGAAGTGACGGAAAAGCTGCAAACCCGTATTGCCGAGCTGGAGCCGGAGGTTGCCGGGCTGCATGAACAGGCGGCGGAAATCCGCAAGCGCTTTTGGGAGGAAGTGACCGTAAACACAGGCTCGGACGAAGATTTCGAAGAGACCTTCCACAGCATCAGACAGCAGGAAGCGTTGTTGTCGGAGCGGGAGCGAAGCCACCGGCAGCGCGTGCAGCACTGGAAGAGCATGAAGCGGCTGCTGCCTTCCCCTTATTTCGGGCGGATTGATTTTCAGGAGGACGGCTATCGCTATTGCGAGCAGGTCTATATCGGTGTCTCCTCCTTCATCGATTCGGACGGTATGAGCTTTCTGGTTTATGACTGGCGCACACCCATTGCCAGCATGTACTACGACGCTTCTCCCGGGCCGTCCAGCTATGTGACGCCGGGCGGCCCCATCTCGGGAACGATGACGCTCAAGCGGCAGTATCAAATCCGGGAAGGCCAACTGCAAAACGTGTTCGATACGAGTGTAACAATCGGCGATGAATTGCTGCAGCAGGTGCTCGGCAAAGGGGCGGATCACCAAATGAAAAGCATTGTCGCCACCATCCAAAAGGAACAAAACGCCATCATCCGCGACGATGAAAGCCGGATGCTCATCGTGCAGGGAGCGGCCGGGAGCGGGAAAACCTCGGCGGCCCTGCAGCGCGTGGCGTATCTGCTGTATAAAAACCGCGAGCGGCTTAAGGCGGATCAAGTGGTGCTTTTCTCGCCCAATCCGATGTTTAACAGCTATGTGGCCGCTGTTCTCCCCGAGCTCGGCGAGGAAAACATGCAGCAGACGACCTTCCAGGAGTACCTGAACTACGGGCTGGGCAGGACGTTTCGGCTGGAGGACCCGTTTGACCAGATGGAATATGTGCTGACGGAACATGCGTCCCACGGGTATGGGGCGCGGCTTCAAGGCATTCATTACAAGGCGTCGCCGGCCTTTCTTCAAGCGCTCGGGCAGTACGCCAAGCGGCTGGAGCAGGAGGGCATGCGCTTCAAAAGCATCCGCTTCCGGGAGCGCGAGCTGATTACGGCGAAACAAATGGAACGCGTATTTTACAGCTATGACCCCTCCATCCGCATGACCAACCGCGTCGTCCTGCTGCAGGAATGGCTGCTGCGCGAGCTGGCTGCGTTGGAAAGCAAGGAGCGGGAGGCTTCCTGGGTGGAGGAGGAGCTCAATTCTCTCGACAAGGATCAGTACGCCGAAGCGTTCCAAAGCCTGCACAAAGAGAGAGGCGTCTTTGACTTTGCGGAGCAGTACGAAAAGGTGCGCGAGCTGATGGACGGCAAGCGCAGGCCGGACGAGGGCGATTTCGACTTTGCCGAACGGGAGGAAAGCCTGCTGCGCCGGATGATTGTGAAGGAGCAGTTCCGTCCTCTTAAGCGAAGCGTAAAGCGGATGTTGTTTATCGACATGCCGGAGCTGTACGCTCAACTGTTTCAAGCGGAGGCGGCTTTTCCTGAGATGACCCGTGGAGCGGAGCCCCCTTCGCTCTGGCCGGAAATCTGCCGGCAGACCGGGGAAAAGCTCGCCCGGGCCGAGCTTTTCTATGAAGACGCGACGCCGTACCTGTATTTCACGGAGCTGATCAAGGGCATACGGACGAACACGGAGGTCCGGCATGTGTTTGTCGATGAGGGGCAGGATTACTCGCTGTTTCAATATGAATTTCTCAAAAAGCTGTTTCCCCGCGCCCGCATGACGGTGCTTGGCGATTTCAGCCAGGCCATTTTTGTCCAGGCAACGGAGCTGTATGGAGCCGAGCCGCCGCTCCTTGGGCTTTACGGCGAGTCGGAAACCCGCCTGATCCGCCTGGTCCGCAGCTACCGGTCCACCCGCGAAATCGTAGCGTTCACGAAGGCCCTGCTGCCGGGCGCGGCGGAAATCGTGCCCTTTGAACGGAGCGGGGAGAAGCCGCTGCTTTCCCAGGCGGACAGCGTCGAAAAGCGGGCGGCGCGAATAGCGCAGCACCTCAAGGCGCTTCGGGCGGAAGGCTTCGCGTCCATCGGCATCATCACGAAAACGGCGGCCGAAAGCGAAGCGGCCTACGCCCTCTTGACCTCGCAAGGATGCCGGGAGGTGAAGCTTGTAACGAAAAACACGCCCGTTTTCGAAAAGGGAACGCTGCTGATGCCCGTTTATCTCGCCAAGGGGGTTGAATTCGACGCGGTCCTCATCTACGACGCCTCCGCGCAGACGTATCACCGGGAAAGCGAACGCAAGCTGTTTTACACCGCATGCACGCGGGCCATGCATCGGCTTGTGCTTTACGGAGAAGGGGAATGGACTCCATTCCTTCGGGAAGCGAACCCGTCTCTGTACGAGATAGAGCGCTAGAGGCTGCAAACTTTTACCGGTTCAGGTATAATAGACGCATTCCGGATCACGGGAGGGGATACTCATGGCAATCCGAGATTGCCGGATTGGAAAAACCTCATGCAGAGCCTTTAGGGGAGGCGATACTTTGCATGGGGTGAACGGAGTTTTTCAAAACGTCGCCTGAAAAAGCAGGGTTCGTTTCTAATAATGGCTTTGCACCTTATTCCATATTCAATCCAATAAGGGGCTGAGCGCCATGTGCGAACCATTTATTAGAAATTGCCAATACAATATGATCAAAAAGCAGGCAGACGCCGTGCTGTATGCCATTCGAACGGCGGGCGATCCGAAGATCGTGGAGTCTGTCCGTCTCGGCGCGCAGGCCAAGACGGCGGAGCTGTTTCCAGACGTAACGGACGACCGGAGGAAGCTGCTGGAGTCCGTTTCGGAGCTCAAGACGGCGGAGGACTTTCAAGCCTATATGCAGGCGCTTGAGCCGTATCTGATCCCGTTTCCCGCCGTTACGGAGAAGCAGATTCGGAAGCTTTTTCCCAAGAACAAGAAGCTGAAGCTGCCGGACCTGACGGAGACCGACTTCCGCTACGTAACCTACCTGGGCTGGACCGATATTGCGACGAATAAAATGTACCTCGTGTACCAGCAAGACGGCCGGTTTGCAGGGGTAGAGGGCAGGTATACGCCGACCCATAAGAAAAGCTACTGCTTCGCGTGCAACCGCTATGAAGAGCTGGCGTTGTTTTCGGCCATTACCAAAAAAAGACCCGCGCACGTCTCGTCCGATTATTACAAGGCGGTCGGCAACTATATCTGCGCGAACAGCCTTGACTGCAACAAGAACATCACCGATGCTTCGTCACTGGAAAAGTTTATCGGCTCGGTTCTCGATTGAATCGACCATCGCATAAGGAAAGAGGCGGCTGCGGCCGCCTCTTTTTTTTGTTGCCGGGTGATTCACCACTCCTTTTTCTCATTAAAAGGTTAAAGAGAGAGCTGTAAAGAAAAGACCAAAATTTTTTCGACATTATTCGACGATTTTTGATATATAATGAAGAGCATTCTTCTCTGTTTTGCGCAACATCACCTTTGAGGATGGGAGTTCTAGGAATGGAAGCGGTAAGAAAATTGCTCCTCATTTTCAATGGCAGAGAGCGGCGGCAGCTGGCGATCCTGTTTGTCCTTATGATTGTCGCAGGGCTCTTTGAGACGATCGGGATCGGCTTGATTGTTCCGTTTATCGATATCGTAGCGAATCCGGACAGGATCCATACCCATGTTTTTTTATCCCGGATGTACAGCTTTTTTCATTTTCCATCGACGTCTGTTTTTCTGGTCGGCTTGTCCATTTTGCTGATCCTTGTCTTTTTGTTAAAGAACCTGTACCTTCTTTTGTTTTATCAGCTCCAATTCCGTTTCGTCTATCATCAGCAGGCCCAAAAGTCGCAGCAGCTGCTGCGTGCTTATTTGGCAAAGCCTTATGTCTTTCACTTGCAGCGGAATACGGCGGAGTTATTAAGAAACATTGGGAGCGAAGTCGATCGTGTGTTTGTTCATGTCCTGTTTCCCTTTTTTATATTGGGGACCGAACTGCTGATTCTTGGCTTTATCTTGGTACTGCTGCTGGTTATTGAGCCGTTAGGAACGCTGGTTTCGATTGTGCTTTTGGGAATAGGCGTCACGTTGTTCCTCAAGCTCTTCCGCCGCAAGCTGGGCACTGCGGGCAAACAGCAGCAAGAAGCGAACGGCGAGATGGTGAAATGGATCAATCAAAGTCTGGGAGCCGCCAAGGAATTAAAGGTGTCGGGAAAAGAGCCCTTTTTCATTCAAGCCTTCGCCAAGCACAGTTATTCTTATGCCCGAGCAAAAAGGTTCTACGAAACGTTGAACCAGGTACCGCGGATGTTCATCGAGACGATTGTCGTCTTTACGATCATGGTGACGATGTTGCTGATCGTTTTCCGAGGCGGCGATATGACGTCGTTAATGTCCACCATGGCGCTTTTTGCAATGGCAGCCTTTCGCCTGATGCCATCGATGAACCGGATTGTGAATGCGATTTCCAGCATTCGCTACCATTTCTCCGCGTTGGAGGTCCTGTACGAGGATCTGTCCGCTGGGGCGGCGGAGTCCGAAAAGCCGGTTACGGATACAGGAACGGGGGCCGCCAAGGCGTACTGCCGTGAAATCCGCCTGGAAGGCATCCGGTTTCGTTATCCCGGGCAGCAGGACGATGCGATCAAAGAGGTAAGCTTAAGCGTTCCAATTGGCGCTTCGGCTGCGTTTATCGGGCCGTCCGGCGCCGGAAAGACGACGCTGGTGGATTTGCTGCTGGGCATCCTCGAACCGGATGAGGGACGCATTACCGTGGATGGGGTCAGCCTGCGGGAGCAGCTTCCGCTTTGGCAGAAGAAGGTTGGCTACATTCCCCAATCGATTTATTTATCCGACGATACAATCCGGCGCAATGTAGGCTTCGGCGTTGAAGACGATAACCTTGACGACGATACCGTTTGGCGCTGTTTGGAAGCCGCCCAGTTAAGAAGCTATGTAGAAAGGCTGCCTGACGGGCTGGATACGCTTATCGGAGAGAGAGGCGTCCGGTTTTCCGGCGGACAAAGGCAGCGGATCGGCATCGCCCGGGCCTTGTACCATAATCCTGAAATTCTGGTTCTGGATGAAGCCACCTCCGCTTTGGATTCCGATACGGAGCAAGGGGTCATGCAGGCGATCGAACCTCTGAAAAGGGAAAAAACAATCCTTATCATCGCCCATCGGCTAAGCACGATTCAGAATTGCGATCTGGTTTTTGAACTGGTCAATGGACAGCTAAGCAGCAAAACTTTCAAGCAGGCAGGAGCCTCGACCGACAACTAGTGAAAGGGGACAGCAAGATGGTCTTGGTAAGCGTTATCATTCCTGTTTATAATTCGGAGAATTATATTGAACAATGCCTAGCTTCCTTGAGCCGCCAAACGTATAGGGACTTTGAAATCATCGTGGTGGATGACGGCTCAAGCGACCGGTCTGTGGAGATCGTGGAACGCTATGCAAGTCATGAGCACCGAATTCGCTTGTTGAGACGGATGCATAAAGGCGTGAGCGCGGCAAGAAATTATGGGATTAGCCGTGCAACCGGAGAATACGTGATGTTTGTGGACAGCGATGATTGGGTGGAGCCAGCTACCCTGGAGATATTGAGCGCACCGCTTGCGGCAAATCGTCCGGACATTCTGGTTTTCGATTTCGCCATCGAAGACGAAATGACCCGGGAAACGGAAGTGCTCGGCCACAATTTACCGGCGGGAGTCCTGCTCGATAAAGACCGGATCAGGGTCTCCGTATATCCTTTTCTGATTCGGCATGAGATCTACAACAGCTCCAATAACAAGCTGTACAGGCGGGAGCTCATCCGGTGCCAGATGGATGAGGACTCTTCATGCGGAGAGGATTGGAAGTTCAACCTGGAGATGTTCGACAGCGCGCAAACCTTATATTACGTAAATAAGCCTCTTTACCATTACAATCATCGCTATAACAACAGCTTGACCAAACGATACCGCAAAAACCGGTTTAACGAAATCAATCTCTGGTATTATCGCCATGCGAAAGCCTATGCAGAGCGCTGGGGCCTCTCTCTCAAGGGACCTTCCGAAGTATTCGGCTCAATGACGATTTGGGCGATTCTGGGAGAGTTTTCCCGGCTGAATCAAGTTCCCGTGCAACAAAAAAGGAAGAATATTCGAAGCTACGTGGGGCACCCCCTGGTCAGGGAGGCTTTAAATAATCTGAACCGCTTTGAACCCGGACTTACCTTCCGAAAAGTGGTCCTGTTTCAGCTCATGCGTTGGCAGTGGGTGACGGGCCTGGTCGCAATCGCCTTGCTGTATAGGGGAATGCACCGGTTAAAAATACGGCTGAAGCGTCCCGTTTATTTGCCCCACTTGGCGTTGTATGGAAAAGGCGGTTAAGCGATGAAGAAGCTGTTAATGCTCTCGCCGGTGCTGCCTGATGCGAATGGCACAGGAAGGGAAAAGCGTGCCCATCAGTGGCTGCACCTATTATCGGACCGGTATGAGATCCGTTTGTTTGTTTTTGGAGATGCCGGAAAACAGGGGCCGAAACAGCTGCCCAACGTAAAGGAACTCCATGTTATCCCCCTTGCGCCGCCCGAAAGAGGCCAAGGAAGACGAAAGAAGTGGGGCTTGCGGTTAACCGGAAGAGGGAAGGGGCTGCTGGGATGGGCGCGTATGTCCGATGAGCAGAGACGGCAGCTGACGGAGTTATGCGCTGGAGAGCGGTTTGACCGCATGCTCATCTTCCGGTTGTATTTAATGGAGCATGCCGAGTTTTTGCGCCGGTTGACGAAGCCAAGGACGGTTGAACTGGATCTGGATGATCTGGAATCGGCGACGCGCATAAGCATTGGAAAACTGTTGGTAAAGCGGAAACATTGGAGGGCGGGGGCACTTCATTTGCTATCAGGCTTGTCCTTTCTCAGGCAAGAGAAAAGACTGCATCGCCGGTTCGCCAAGGTTTACGTCTGTTCCCCGGAGGATCGGCTTGCGCTGGGGAAGCGCGATCCAAAAGCAGAGGCGGATGTAATGCCCAACCGGTTGCACGGGGCCCCGCAACCGCTCGAGATGGTGAACGACCGGCGTCAGTTTCTGTTTGTCGGCTCGCTGAATTACTACCCGAATGAAGAAGCCGTGATCTGGTTTATCCGTCATGTGCTGCATCGGTTGCGGAAAACGGATGACCGGTGGACCCTGCACATCGCGGGAGTCGGGGGCCACGAGCGGTTTATCCAATTGCTTGCCCGGACAGAGGGCGTCCAATTCCACGGGTATGTTCCGGAGCTGAAAGAGGTCTACGGAAGGGCTTTTCAAGTGATCTCACCGCTGCATGCCGGGGGCGGCACCAAGCTGAAGGTGCTGGAGGCTTTATGGTACGGGCGGCCGCTTGTAGCGACTTCCGAATCCGTTCGAGGGTTGGGACTTATTCCGGATGTTCATTACCTGGCTGCGGAAACCCCTGACGATTATCTAACGGCCTGTACAAGGCTGGCGGAAGATCCGGGGCTTGCTTCGCGGCTGGTTGCGGCCTCCACCCGGCTTGTAAAGGAACGCTATACGTACCAGTGAAGTTATTTTACAGGCCCAGCGCCTGAGGGATGTTAGCCGATGAACATAAACTATATTTATTTTGCGGAAGACACCGGATACGGTATTGCCGGACGGGAACTCGTGAAGGCTTTGCGGGTGCAGGGCGTTCAAGTCGAAGAAACGCGGTTGTTGACAGGCCGGCCGAAATCGGGCGGGCGTTTGCTGAACGGGGAAGATAGTGAAGCGGCGGACGGCGTTATTGTTCATACGGTACCCGAGTATTTTCCCTATTGGTTGAAGAAGCGCAAGGCCAGCCGCTCCGATCGGCCGGTTTGGGGCTACACGACATGGGAAACGGACCGCATCCCGTCACATTGGCCGGCCATTTTGAATCAAATGGACGGCTTGTTTGTGACGAGCCGGTGGAACGAGGACGTTTTTCGCTCTTGCGGCGTCCGGTGCCCCATCCGCGTCCTGCCCCATGTTTCCCAGTTTCATGGCCAAGCCCCCGCTAACTGCTCCCCGGCGCTTAAAGAATTATCCTTGAAAGCAAATGGGAAGTTCGTGTTTTACCACATCGGGGTCTGGAGCGAGCGAAAGGCCACCGAAAATCTATTGAGAGCCTACCTGAAGGAGTTTTCGCGGAACGACCAGGTGCTGCTTATCCTGAAAACTGGCGAGGAGGATTGGTCCAGCTACACGCCCAGGTGGAAGAGGTGGGGAAAGCCTGCTGTTCGCCCTGCCTCCGAGCGGTTCGAGGAGCTGAAGCACAAACATCCGCTTTCAGCGGAAGCGGTCCATTTGCACGGCTCCCTGGAGGACCGCGACATCGCACAGCTTCATGCCCTCGGAGATTGCTTTGTGTCCCTGACACGTGGAGAAGGCTGGGGGATGGGGGCTTATGAGGCCGCCTGGTTCGGAAAAGCAATCGCGATTACCGGCTACAGCGGGCACCTGGATTACCTTCCCGCTCCGCTTTCTCTCCATGTGCCTTATCATCTGGCGCCTGTAAAAACGGCTTACGGGAGGCGCTCTTACCGGGATAAACAGCGCTGGGCGGAGGTCGGGGAAGAGGATGCGCGCAGGGCGCTTCGGACGATCAAGGAGGCGCCGGAGGAATATCGGGAAAGAGGAAGCCGGCTAAGCGCGGTTATGCGCGAGTCCTTTTCCGATCGGGCGATCGTAGAGCGTTGTATGGAGGTGTTGAAGTGAAGGCTCGGATTCCTCCTGTCTTTCATTTTGTGTTTGGGCTGCGGCCGCAAACAGAGCCGTTTCATCTGGTTCATTACTTGTGTCTGGCCTCCTGCCTGGAGGTCAATGAGCCGGAACGCATCTATTTTCACTATCACTATCTTCCATATGGGCCTTGGTGGGACCGCATCAAAGACCGGCTGGTCCTGAACCGGGTGGACCTGGATGGTGCGTTGTCGTCCTACGAATACCCGGATTCCAATACGGCGTCTTTTCGCTACGCCCATCTTTCCGATGTGACCAGGCTGCAAGTGTTGAAGGAGTACGGCGGGGTCTATGCCGATATGGATACGCTTTTCATAAAGCCGATACCCGCCGAGCTGTATGCCCCTCCTTGCGTGATGGGGAAGGAGCGCGTGGATTGGAATATGCCGGCCGCCCGGGAAGCCGGGGGTTCGTTGTGCAATGCTTTCATCATGGCGGAAAAGGGTTCTTTGTTTATTGAAGCCTGGCTGGAACAGATTCACGCGCATTTTGATGGAAGCTGGAGCGCGCATTCCACCTTTCTTCCCTATCAACTGAGCCAAACGCATCCGGCGTTGATTCATGTCGAGGAGGAGCGGTCGTTTTTCGGTTTGGATTGGTCCAGGCAAGGGATACAAGCCCTGTTTGAGCAAAAAGCGGATACCTCGGGTGCCTACAGCCTTCATTTGTGGAGCCATTTGTGGTGGGACCGGAGCCGGACGGAATATACCTTCTTTCACCAAGGACAGTTGACACCGGAATACGTCGCTTTTGCAGATACGACCTATAGCAAGCTGGCGAGAAGGTTCTTGCCGGGAGATATCGACCTGGACGAAAGACGATACGAGCGGGTTCGCCGGAGACAGCGCTTTGAGAACCTGCCGGCAAAATTACGCTGGCTTTGCCGAAAGATGCTGCGGACGTTGAAGCAAAAATGGAAGGGGTAAGCTTCCTTTTATCGGGGAGAGAGCCTAGCGGCAAGAACCTATACAAGCAATTTCCCATATGCTGAGGTATCCATCGGGCACTTACTGTTTGCTCAGATAGTAACCATATTCCAGCGGACGGGAATAGACGGCTTTTCGGGGGATGGCAAGGTCGTCGTAAAGGCTCTTTTGCGGCATGCCGTTTACTTCGATAATCCATAAGCGCCCTTCCGGGTCCAGGGTCAAATCCACTCCGACTTCGCAGAGGTGAATGCCGGCATCCAGCTCCAGAATCTCCGCCGACCGCATGCTCAGGTTATAAACGGTCGTCATCAGGCCCGGAACGGCCTCGGCCGGATAGAGCTTTTGCAGCTCCGTCTCCGTAAGGGAGACCGCCTCGCATATGCTGGTATTGAAGCAGCCGGCGTGAGCAAAACGGCTGACGACATTGGTGGTGGACCAGAGCCCCTCTTTTGTTTTTTGGACAAGCGCCCGGATATCGAAGATGCGGCCGTCCAGCGGAAGAGGGTAAATTCCTTTTTGAATCAAATAGGGAGTGTCCCCGATGAGTCCCTCGGCTTCGGAAACCAGCCGGCTCATGGAGCCTGCAACGAAGCCCGGTTTTACATAATGGTGGGAAAGATGAAACGCTTCTCCCTCCGTCCGTTCAATCCGGTAAACGCCCTTGCCGGTAAGGCCGCGGCGCGGCTTCAAGAAAACCAGCGGATGAAGTTGGAGCATGCGCTCCAAAGCATAACGGTCGTATGGCAGTGTCTCGGGGATATGCGGAGTTAACCAGCGGTTGATCGCCTGGTGCACCTCCCATTTGTCCAATTGGTTCCGGTGGTTGAAGCACTTCTTCTTCCCCAAAATATGCTCCAGCCGGTCCATTGTCTCCGTTTCCGAACCGTAGCACCGGTTATAAACCACCTTTGGAAAAGGAAAGGAACCCGTTTCCCATTTCTTGTTCCGGTAACGAAGACCTTGAATCCGTCTGCTTTCCCAATCAATATCGGCCGGGGAAAAGCTGAACATCTTCAAATTCAAAGACGGATGATGCTTCATGTATTTTTTTAAAGTCATCTTCCGGTGTCCGGCGGCCGCAACCAGAATGCCGAGCGTCTCCACATTCTCCATCTTGATCCCCTTCCCCACACAAGGATTGCCCTGCTGTAGAATATGTGAATGCGGCTCATATGCCAGGGGCATCCACATAGTGGGCCATCTCATCAAGTAATTGGCCTCCCAACACACATTTGTATTTGCGGAATACATTGTAGGCAGGGTGAAGAAAGCCCTTGTTGCTGCAATTACATTAACTAAGGAGTGTGTGTTATGGGAAGAGTAGGACCTCCCGGCCCCCCCGGCCCGCAAGGACCCGCAGGACCCGCCGGGCCCGCAGGAGCGCAAGGCCCCGCAGGAGCGCAAGGCCCCGCAGGAGCGCAAGGCCCCGCTGGACCGCAAGGCCCCGCTGGACCGCAAGGCCCCGCAGGACCTGCAGGGCCGCAGGGCCCGGCCGGGACACCCGGCCTTTTGATTGAATTTGCCTGTACCGAGTTTGCGGATGTCGTTCTTACCACCGCGGACCCGATAGCCGATCTGGCCACGCTGCTGATAACGGTAGACGAGGCGGGGAACACGGTTTGGCTGACCGCCTATGCCACTTGGACCCCATCTGCGGCAAGCCCCACCATTACGTTTACCATTCTTAGGGACGGCGTCACCATCGTGTGCACGGCAAGCGATACCCCGGTATCCGCCAACAGCCCGATTACAACGGCGCTTACCTGCTGCGACATGGCGGTTCCCCCCGGACCGCACAGCTACACCTTGCGGGCGACAGGCAACATTCCCGGAGCCGGCGGCATCACCATTACCATTAACGAAGGCACCCTTACGGCGGCCGAAATCAATACCTGATCATAGGATGAAAGAGCAGGTGGTAGAAACCGTCTGCTCTTTATCTTTGTCTTTCGATTGGACAAGCCGGCGAGGATGCCCACGGGAAGCGGATGCCGGGGGCCTGCCGGTTTGTTGTGCCCGGATTTGCTTTTTTATGGTATTGCATTGATAACTCCAAACCGGCAAAGGAGCGTTCCCGTACATAGTTTCCGGCACTACGCGTCCGGGAGCTCTTTGCCCCATGCGAAGCTCCTTGCGCTCCTTGCAGCAAATGCACCCAACACCGGCCCCGTAGGCAACTCCTTTCGCATCTGGCTGTATCTGCGGACACAGCTCCCGGCTCCGTACGCAGTTTTTGGTTTGTGCTCAGCCTCCGACTCCGCGCGAAGCTAACCCGTGTCGAAAAGGCGTCGCCTGGCGGAATCGCCACACCCGCCGCTTCTCCAGATTGGGGATATCCCGCTGTGTTTAAATGTGATGGATTATTGCAAAAGTACATGATTTTGCAGACGGAAAAGATGAAATTCAGGTTAATGCTGCGTTTATGCAGGATTTATCCGCACTTTGGAAGCGTTTGGGCTATGATACGTGGATTATCCTGCATAATCGCAGCATTTTCGGGAAAAGGGCTTCTTTGCTTGTGAAATGCTGCATTTTCGCAGGAAACGGGGCTCCCGTCTCGTGCAACGAGGAACGAGGCTGCCCCCAAGTCATCCGATGACTTTCGGGACAGCCTCCCTTTTCCTATGACCGGTTAAATCAGTCCGGACTTGCTTAACAGGTTTCTCACCATGACCGCTACCTCGGCGCGGGTCACATCAGCTTTCGGATCCAGTTTTTTGCCGTTCTTGCCGGTCACAATGCCGGCCTGCACATTGTCCGCCGCACTGCCAAACGCCCAACCCGCAATCAGACTGGAATCCGCATAGGGGGTTAGCAGGGAAGCGGCCTGCTCTTCCGCAAGCTTGTCCTTCAGGCCGCTAAGCTTCATCGCTTTGGCGAGTATGACCATCGCCTGTTCGCGCGTAATCTTTTCCTCCGGCCGGAACGTGCCGTCTTCGAAGCCGCTAATCAGGTTGTAAGAAACGGCCGTTTGAATGGCGGAGTTGTACCAGTCGGACGCCTGCACATCACGGAACGGGGCTTTGGCGTTTTCGGGCTTCAGCCCAAGCCCGCGGACGATAATGCTTGCAAACTCACCGCGCGTCATGGATTGGCCGGGCTTGTACAGTCCGTTTCCGAAGCCGCTGACCACCATTCGCGAGCCCATATCGTTCACGGCATCCTGCGCCCAATGGCCGGCCATATCGGAAAAGGCCAACGGATGCCAAACCACGGAGTATGTGCTGTTGGTGAGGCTGTTGATCTCCGCGTAGTACTTGCCGTCGATAACGGTGACCTTCGTCGGCATATGCCGTACCGTGCCGTCCGGGTCAACAACGATGCCGGTCGTGATCCGGTTTGGATCGACGCCTTCCGGGATTGCAATCGTCCGCTTGACGAATGCGTTAAACTTCGAAACTTCAATCGTCCGGTCGGCATGCACGCCCGACACCGAGAATTCGAGAGCCGGAATGACCAGCGTCAGCCCGTTCCGGTCCGCCGCATCCTCCACAACCTGCACGGAGTCCGCAGCCGGTTCGGCAATGGTAATCCGAACCTTGATGTCCTCCAAGGCAACGTTGCCGCCCAGCTGACGGGATACGTCGCCGATGTTGATCTGCATGGCCGGCAGCGTGTACGTTGCTTTGTCCGTGGCGATCTCGACGACCGCTTGCTTGCTCTCCATGTTCTTTACCATCCGACCGTTCAGATCGCCGGTGACGACATGGGAGCCCGTTTTAACCGGGATCGTTATGATGACGCCGTTTTGCTCCTGGCTTAAACGCTGGGTTAACTTCTGCTCGTCAATGATAACGGTCGTTACCGACTGCCCGTTTCGCGTGTTTGTCGTGACCGTGCCCGCATTTTCAACCTTGCCGTTTACCAGCAGCTCCGCTCCGGATTCAGCCGGAGGTTGAGTGGGCTGCGGAGCAGTTGTCGGCTGCGGTGCAGCCGTTGGTTGCGGCGTAGCCGTCGGTTGGGGTGTAGCTGTCGGCTGAGGCGTAGCCGTTTGTTGCGGTGTAGCCGTTGGCTGTGGCGAAGCTGTTTGTTGCGGTGTAGCCGTTGGCTGTGGCGTAGCTGTCGGCTGCGGTGTAGCCGTTGGCTGTGGCGTTGGTGTTTCCGCAATCGTGTAAGCTTCCGTCATGACGGGGCTGTTGACCATGCCGTCTTTTACCGCGATGGCTTTGATGGTCACGGGGCCTGTAATGCTGAACGGCCCGGAGTAAAGCGTGCTGTCCGTCGTCGGCTCGTTGCCGTCGATGGTGTAATAAATCAACGCGTCGCTGGTTGCTGAAGAAAGGCTCACGGTCGTACCGTATTGAACCGCTCCGCTTGCCGGCAGTGCCGTAGGTGCCGAGGCAGGCGCTGCGCTGACGGTATAGCTGACATTCATCTCGCGGCTGGTTCCCCAATCCGCCCGATGGGCGACCGCCCGAATCGTCATCGACGCATTCACCGCTATAGGTGCGGTATAGACCGGGCTGAGGATTGTCGGCGCGCTATTGTCAACCGTATAATGGATAGCCGCTCCGGGTGTAATCGTGGACAACTGGACCGCTGTTCCGGGCGCAATCTCGCCGGAGGCGGCGCTGGCTCCGGGCCTTGCGGTTCGGGGGAACGGGCGGTGGGATTCGCTGTTTACAATGGGGCCGGTGTTAGAAGCTCCGCCCGCAACAAATACTTTCCCACTCGGCAGCAAAACGGAAGTGTGGCCAAGGCGGCCGACATTCATGGCAGGCCCGGCCACCCATTCATCGGTTTCCGGATCGTAGACTTCCGTTGACGTTTCGGGCACATAATTTGGCGTAAAGCCGCCGTTTACCGATACCCTTCCGTCTTCCAGCGGACTTGCCGCAAAGGCGTATCGCGGACTCAGCATGTTGGCCCCGGGAGACCAGGTATTTATTAACGGATCATAGAGGAGTGTGCTGCTGGTCATGGTAAGGTTTACCTGCCCCCCCATAATCATCACTCGACCGTCCCCCAAAAGGGCGGCGCCATGTTCATAGCGTCCCGCAGGCAGACTGGGGCCGGCGGACCAGGTGCCGGTTGCCGGATTATAAAGCTCGGTCGAGGCCAAAGCGCTATTGTTTTCGCCGCCAACGACCAGCACCCTGCCGTCCGGCAGCGTCGTCGCTGTATGCGCAACCCGCGGCGTCGCCAAAGATCCCGTTACGCTCCAGGTATTGGAGGCCGGATCAAAAATATCAACCGAACCGAGCGCATCTCCGTTCAAGTTATATCCGCCAATAACCAAAACTCTTCCGTCCAGCAATCGGGCAGCGGCATGGTTATACCGTTCAGTCAGCATCATGGGCCCAGACGACCAGATAGTTGTGGCCGGATTGTAAATCAAGGTCGTACGCAAAGCGTCCCCCCCGTCATTACCGCCGGTAACGAGCACGTTGCCATCGGACATGGTAACCGCCCGAAGCAGCTGGCGCGCCTCCGGCATGCTCTGGTTGTTCTCGGCTGCCCATGCAAAGTGCAGGGATGCCGGCCAAACAAGGGCAAGCAGGAGAATAGATGCCGTGAAGATCCGTAAAACTCTTTTCATGATGTCCCTCTTTCCCTTCTGGCTGATGGATATGAATAGATGATGAAGCCGCGATAGCCGACACGTTTTCTCTTTCTCCAGCTATCTAGGGCCACTAATTCTATGCAAGTTATCTATACTCCTTCTAATTTAAAAATGAATAAAAATAAAATTGCATTAGCGGAAGCGGACTTAAATTATTTTTCATGCTGACATAGGAAGAAAATGATATTCTTTTCCATAAGGAGAAAAAGAAGAACGCTATAATAGAACAGGCGCAAAAGCATGCCGGAGGGACGAAAAATGAAATACATTGAGTTCGGGGTCGGGAACCGGTGGCTGGTTCGGACGGAAACCGAATATGCCGACGGAACGGAGCAGGAGGAGCGGGGGATCGTCCGCCCGGTTAAGCTCCATTCGATCTACCTTCGCGTCTGGATGGGCAAAAGAGTTTTCGTTCTCGATGCGAGAGAAGGCTTTAAAACCATCCGAAAAAACCGGGAGGCTTTCAAGATTATTTTGGGCATCACCAGCCATTAAGCAGGTCCCGGCAAGAAACCCAACTTACCCGAAAAGAGGTTGCCACGAATGAGCGTATCCATCTACTACACTGCAACGCGTGATTGGCCGCTAACTGAAGCGGAGCAGAACCGGTTGAATGCGTTAACCGCCGAATTCTCTATTGAAAGGGCCAAAGAGGATTTCGACACGGTCAACGAAGAAGAGTGGGAAAGCTTTACGGTTTACGACCCGGCGGACCCGACGGAGCCGGATGTCATTTTCGAAGGCGCAACCAAGCTGCCTGGCAGCTCGCCGGAAGCGATGTGGGACGGCGTTCAGCATTGGTGCGCGCTTCTTTCGCAAATCCGCTGTTCTTTGACGGGCGCGGAGTGGAATGTACATATCGATGATCATGAACTGGCGTGGGATGAGGAAGCGCAGGAGTATGATCTGTCTGCGTAAGGCGGGAAAAGGCGGACTCCGGTCATGAGACGCATTCGTTGTGACCGATGCCGTACGCTATCTTGACGATAACGCGAGCTTCGGCTGTTCATTATCTATGCCGCTCGGCAGGGTATCAACAGGCTAACGGTTGCCACAGGCCTTATTCGCGCCAAAACCGCCTGTTTTTTTCGCTAACGGTTGCCACGGAGCTTATTAGGGGGAAAACAGGCGAAACCAAGCCAAAAAAACGAAAATAAGCGCTGTGGCAACCGTTACATTTCGCAAACCCTCTTTTTTTGGCAAATAGCCTCTGTGGCAACCGTTAGAGCGGCCGTGCACTGTGGGGCGCCCCGGCTGCGGCTCAAAACCGGCTTGCCGTCCAAACGAAAAAGCCCGGAGTCCCCCCCCAACGTCCCGCTTCAAGCAACCAGTTCCCCGGCAGCCTGGTTCAAGAGTGCAGTTCCCCGACCGCCTGGATATAACGGTTTTCTCCCTGTTCCGGCCGCCCAATAACCGGTAAGATACTCGGAGAAAGCCAATTTTACCGATGCGGAGGAACGGATCATGACCGAAAAGCTTCCCTTGTTTCTGGTGACAGGCGCGAGCGGAACCGGCAAAACCACCGTCATGCATGAATTACGCAAGCGGGTGCGCGGGTTTGTCGTATTCAGTACGGACGACGATAACTTCGGAACCACCTCGCCAAAGCTGGACTATCCGGACCGGTTCAACGTGCTGCTGCATTTCGCGGCGGCCGCGGCGCAATCGGGCGTCGGGACGATCATTTGCGGGACCTTTATGCCCTGGGACGCCGAAAAATGCGATGCTCACGCCAGCTTCAGCGAGCTCTGCTTCCTCAACCTGCATTGCAGCGACGAGACGCGCAGCGAGCGGCTGCGGAACCGCGCGGACAAGGTCATTTGGACCGACGAGCTGCTAAAGGAGCATGAGCAGTTCGCCCGCTGGCTGCTGGAGAACGCGGAAACGGCTTACAATCCGCCGATGCCCACCATCGATACGACCGCAACGCCGCCGAGCGAGGTGGCGGAGCGCATTGAGGCGTATGTCTGGTCACGCTGGCCTGGACCGCGTAAGGAGGGGTAGCCTCCTCCGGCAGCCTACTTCAGCTTCAAAATATACAAGCAGCGCCGAAAAGCCGCCTGTTCCGGGCGGCTATCCTTTTTTGGGGAGCGATGATCGTGGGGGCGGATTCCAGAGTTTCAACTTCATCTGAAGGCACGGTAATGCCGATGATCCGAAGGCGGCACCCCGAAGTGGTGCCAGAAAGGACTGCCAAAAAACGGATCGCCCCGCCCATGCATCCGCATGCGAAAGGGAACGATCCGTTTTTTTATCCCGGCTTAGTTGGCTTTGTCCAGCACGAGCTCCAGCTGCACGGCGACATCGTTTTCGGTGTCGAGCACGACGTTGTGCGGGTTTTGCATGCCGAAATCGTCAAAGGTGACGGTTGTGGTTCCCGACAGAAGCAGCTGGCCGTTCTGGTAGACGGTTTTGCTGGCGAAGGATACGTCCTTGTCGATGCCGCGAACGTTTAACGTGCCCGTCATGGTGAAGTCGTAGGTCGTGCCTTCCGTCCACTCCGAAGGCAGGCCTTCGAATGATGCGGCTGTGAACGTGGCCTCCGGGAATTGGGCGGCGTCAAAAAAGTCCGCGTTTTTCACATGCTCGTCCCGCTGGGCGTTACCCGAGTCGATGGCCGACATGTCGATTGTCCCGACCGCCGACGTTTGCGAAAGGTCGTCCACGTTGAGCGTCCAGCTGCCGCTGACCTCCTCATCGACAAAGTTGACGGTTTCCCTGGAGGTGGTCACGGAAAAGTATACGTTGGACGAGTCGGCGATGGCCCACTCGCCGTTCAGCTGCTCGCCGGTCGCCGCGGCATCGGCCGCCGCCGGCGCATCCGAGGCGCTTGCCGCCGGGGAGGCGGAAGCAGAGGGGCTCGCCGGAATGACGCCCTGGATCTCCACGTTGTTGCCCAGGTAATCGTTCATCATCGCGTAAGCGACTCCTCCTCCGACAACAATGGCGGCAACGCCGGACACGAGCCAAAGCTTCGTTTTTTTCTGCACAGCGGGTTCCTCCCTGCTCTTGTTTTTTTATGTAAAAAATGTGTTCGCTCCTAACGGTACCAGACCAATATGTCGGGAAGATGTCAGCCAAAAATAAACCCGGCTCCCTGGAAAATCCCCTTGCGGCCCCCCTCCCGCATGTGTAAAAGTAGCAGTACAAGCACGAAAAAGGGGGCGGAGCGGCGGCATGAAGGCCATTTTGATCGTGGAGGACGAGGAAGCCATCTCGCGCGTTTTGGCGGCCTATCTGAAAAAGGCGGGGTTCGAGGTGGCCCGGGCGGCGGACGGAAACGAAGCGCTGCGGCTGTTTGAAGCGGGGGAGTACGCCCTGGTGCTGCTGGACGTGATGCTGCCCGGCATCGACGGCTGGACGCTGCTCCAGCGCATCCGCGCCAAAAGCGCATGCCCGGTCATCATGCTGACCGCCCTTGATCAGATCGGCGACCGGCTCGGCGGGCTGAACGGCGGAGCCGACGATTACATGACAAAGCCGTTTGTGCCGGAGGAGGTCGTCGCCCGCGTCCGCGCAGTGCTGCGCAGACGGCCGCATTGGACGGACGGGGAGAGCAAGCGCTGCTTTGGCAACCTGCTGCTCGACTACGCGTCCCGGACGGTTTACCTGAACGCCGCCGAGGTGGCGCTGACGCCCCGGGATTTGTCGCTGCTGCTGTTTTTGGCGGAGCATCCGAACCGGATGTTCACCCGGGAGCAGCTGATCGAGCAGGTATGGGGCATGGATTACGACGGAAGCGACCGGGCGGTCGACCTGTCGATCAAACGGCTGCGCCAGTCGCTCACGCACTGGCCGGCGGAGGCGGGCGAGATCCGCACGCTTCGGGGAACGGGGTATCAATTTTGGATCGCAGAGTAAAAGGGAAAAAGAAGCTGACGTCCATCCTCACCTATTGGACGGTGCGGTATTTTATCATTTTGTGCCTCGGGTTTACGGTCATCGCCCTGTGCTCCGTGTACTGGGTCCGCGCGACGGCGGCCGACAGCCGGCTCAAAACGGCGGGGCTGCTCGGCCAGGAAATCGCCGACAACGTGGCTTCCCCGGACGGACGCCTGGTCATTCCCGCGCACATGGACAAGCTGGTAAAAAGCCGGCTGAGCTATTTTAACTTCAAGGGCGAGCTGTGCCTGTTTGTTACGGATGGAGAGGGCCGGCTGGCGTTCGCCATGCCGCCCATCACCGAACCGGAGATGCGGGCGCGAATGACGGACGATTTGTCGGCTGCCCGGGACCGCGGCACGGAAGCGGTGACGACGCCGGTCGTCGCGTCTGATCAGCCGGCCGGCCAGGTGACCCTGCTGCTGTCGAAACGTTCGCTGGCGGCGAGCCCGCATGAGCTGGCGCTGGCGGGCGTGCTGCTGACGACGCTGGTGCTGTCCGGCTGGCTTACGCTCTATCTGCTCTCGCGCAAGCTGTCGCTTCCCATTCGGCAGGTGGCGGAAGGAGCCCGCCTCATCCGCGGCGGCCGATACGACATCCGCCTCGATGTGGAGACCAAAGAGCGCGAGATTCAGGAGCTGGTCGATTCCTTCGGGGATATGGCCAGCCGGTTGAAGCAGCTGGAGGACTGGCGCGCCCTCTCGCTCGCGGGCGTGACGCACGAGCTGAAGACGCCCGTCACCTCGATCAAGGGCCTGCTGCTGGCGGTGCGGGACGAGGTGGTGCCGCAGGAAGAGGCAAAGGAATTTCTAGACATTGCGCTTCGGGAATCCGGCCGGCTGGAGCGGATGGTAGCCGATCTGCTCGACTACAACGCCATGTCGGCGGGCAGCGTCAAAATCGCCGGTGAACGGCTGGAGCTGCGCACCCTGGTATCGGAAATTCTGTACCAGTGGGAACTGACGAACAAGCAGCCGGACGCGCCGGTTGCGCTGGAGCTGCCCGACACGGCGGTATATGCCGCGGGGGACGCGCTGCGGATTCAGCAGATTGTGGTCAATCTGCTCAACAACGCGCGGCAGGCGGCGCATCCGGACCGCACGCCCCGCATCCGCGTTCGCGTTGCGGCAGAGGAAGGGCAGTCGCTTGTCGAGGTGGCGGACAACGGAACAGGGATTGCGCCGGAGGAGGCGCCGCATATTTTTGAGCGGTTTTACCGGGGCGAGCGCAAAAAGCTCCAAACCCGCGGCCTCGGCCTCGGCTTGACCTACAGCCAGCTATTGGCCCGCGCCCAGGGAGGCGACCTGGCACTGGCCGCCAGCTCGCCGGAAGGCTCGGTGTTTCGGCTGACCCTGCCGCAGCCGCTTCAGTTGGAGCTGGAGGATCAGACGGGATAGGGCCGTTTGGGCCGCTTGCGCAGTTCCATTTTAGCCGTATAGGGAGATGATCCTATGGGGAACGAGAAAAAACCGCTGGAGCGCCTGGCGCAAATCGAAAAGCTGGAGCTGGCGCTCACGCAACTGAACGCCGGCCGCTCGCTGGTTCCGGTGCAGCGGCAGCTGGAGGTGCTGGAGGCCGGTCAAACGCTTCTGCTGCGGGACCGGACGGACCCGGCTTCGCCTTACTACAACCGGATCAAAGGCTTCGGACCGGGGGATCTCCCGGAACTGGACAAGCTGCTTGCGCATTATCCCGATGCCGCGCCATGCTTCGACATGACCCCGAACCATATGACGGAGGAGGTCGCGCTAGCGCTGGTCGATAGAGGTTTTTATCCGGCCGAGCAGTTGGCTTTTCTGTATGTCCATCCGGAGAAGGAAATGGAGGAGGCTTCGGCGTTTGCAATTGAGCAGGTAACGGAGGAGAGCGCGGAGGAGTTTATCCGCTGGATCGAACAGTCGGGGGGCAGCAGGCCGATCACGCCGGACATGCTGGAACGGGCCAAGCCTTATTTTTACCGGGAGGACTTCCGCAATTACATGATCCGGGTGGACGGAAGCCCTGCGGCGATGGGCTCGCTTTTTGTTCAGGGGGAAGAGGGCTACCTGGCGAACGACTACACGTTCCCGGCGTACCGGGGCAGAGGGTGCCAGTTGGCCCTGATCCGGCACCGCCTGGCGGAGGCCGTTCGCCTTGGTTTAAAGGCGGTCTACACCGATGTCGAGTTCGGCATCGTCAGCCACGGGAACATGGAAAAGGCCGGGTTTCGGACGGCGTTTTTGAATACGTTTTGGATGAGGAAGTAGGGGCGAAATAAGCAAAAGGGAACCGGATCGTTCGGTTCCCTTTATGTTTCCGGCAGGAGAAGAAAAATCCATAATTGACAAGCAACCGTGGGGTTGCGTATACTCAAGACATGAAGACGGACAAAGACGCGATATTCAAAGCACTTGGCGATCTGACGCGGCGGCTTCTATTGGACGAGCTGGCCGAACGGAACGAGCAGACGATGTATGAACTTACCGTGCGCCTCATTATGAAGCACGAGCTGTCCATTACGCGGCAGGCGGTCGCGAAGCATCTTTCTGTATTGGAGGATGCTGGACTCGTCAGTTCCGAAAAAAAGGGAAAATACCGGGTGATCCTTTTCCACAGGGAGCCGCTCAAAGACCTGCTAAAAGGATGGGTGGAGTGAGCTTCGCCAAGCTTTTGGTAAAACTCCGTTTGTTTTCTGATTGGAGCAGGATTGCCGGCAGAGCGCCAACATCGCCAATATCAAAGGAGGCAGAGCAGGATGAAGATCCTGGTAACCAGTCTGTTCGTGGAAGACCAAGACAAGGCATTGCAGTTTTATTCCGAAACACTGGGCTTTGTAAAAAAGCATGACGTGCCCACCGGGGAGTACAGGTGGATCACGCTTGTTTCTCCCGAGGACCAGGGCGGTGTCGAGCTTTTGCTCGAACCCAATGCCCATCCCGCCGCCAAAGACTATCAAAAGAGGATATTCGCCGAGGGCATCCCGGCCACCATGTTCGGCGTTGCCGATATAAAGGAAGAGTATGAACGCTTATTGGAAAAAGGCGTGACGTTCACGATGGAGCCGACGAAAATGGGCGACCTCACCATCGCAGTCTTTGACGATACGTGCGGCAACCTTATTCAGATTGTTCAGAGCTAACCTCGTAACCAAGGAGCTTCGTGCTGTTTAAACCCTATCCTGTATCCGGGATAGGGTTGTTTTATTTGTTTGGATAAAGCCGACAGGCACAGATTAGGTATCCTCGCGATGCCGATATTCCTGTTCAATCACTCTGAAAAAGTCGGAGGGCTTAATCTTCAGCCCTTCGCATAGCGTGAATATCTTTGTTACAGAGGGCTGGTTTCGCCCCACTTCAATCGGCCTCCGCCCGCGTTTTCTTAACAAAAAGGATCTGCCCAGCTTTAATAAGTCCGAGGTCATTCTTCCACTTCCTTTATTGAAAAAAGACGATCCCTCCATGTAACCCCCGACTATGATCGGTTGTCCAAATCCAACTCGACCAGCTTGATCATTTCTGATGCTTTTATATCGAGTGCTTTTGCCAGAGCGAACAAGGAGGTCATGGTAGGCAAGTGAATGCCGCGTTCCAGCATGGAGATGTAGGTGCGATCCAGGTTGCTTCGATAAGCCAGTTCCTCCTGGCTCAGTTTTTTCGTAATCCGCAGGGATTTTAAAACTTTGGCGAATTCCATTTCCAAAGACAAGTGACCGCCTCCTCATGAAACCATTATTTGGTCTCAAAATTAGTGCGACCACGTAGTAAACTCTACAAAATGGTTTAAATTTCTATTAATGCGTGGTATTATGAACTTGTGAAGATTATTCTCAGCAAATTGTGCCTAAGGTAGCGTATTCTTTCCGATGGCCATAATTTTATCATTATAGCCCACCTGCCGCGGGAACAGACAGGGTTCCCCTTTTCTTGGTGTTTCATAAAACTTGAATAGGAGAGGCGCATTATGCCAGAGGTCAACGACTTTTACGAAAAGCTGGTCGACGAGGAAGAGGAACTGTTGGCGAAGATAAAACTGTGCGAAGGCTGCCAGTGGACTCTTTTGGAGTACGTTAGCCGGCACGGCAAAATGGGGCGAGAGATCGGCGAGGAAATTGTGACGAGCGTACATACCATGGAGCAGGACTTACGGACGGAGCTGTTGCATTTGCGGTTGGAAAAGGGTTTTCTGGCGGAAAGTATGAAAAAGGAACACCGCGTAGAAGAAGCAGAGGAAGGAGAGTAAAGAGGTACTGAGCGGAGTAAAAGGCTCTTTAAAATTTCACACCTATTGAAAACATTAACAGTTATAATTGGACTGTCAGCAGTAGTTTCCTAGAGGTGAACGGATGAATACGTTTCTTGAATTTTTGAAAATGGTGTTTCCCAATCGGCCGGAAGGATTGATTATAACCTGCTTTATCCTGGTTGCCCTTTGGATGTACAAAGAACTGAGGTCCAGCTACAACGAAAATCACAAAACAGAGGTTCAGCGGATCGACAAGGCGAGGAAATCCTCCTTTTAAAAAGGAGACAGACCGATTCCGTCAGCCACAAGAACGATGGAGATATAACAGAAGTAATCGAGTATTACGCGAAGACAAAAGTAGCCCCATTTTATACGCCGCTTGTTTATACATTTATTAATTTTGTCCTTTTTTTCTTTGGCGTCTACTATTTCGTTCAATATATGAGCGAGCCGACAATTCAAGGGAAAGTGCTCGTGCTTACAATAATATTGGCAGCAGTAATTTACGGCATCTTTGGCCTTCTAACGATTACGCTCGCGTTAAAAGGCAAGTTTAAAAACTCTCTGTTGAACTGGTCCCTGTTAGCTGTGTTTTTAATCGTTCCCGTTTCTTTGTTTTGGTTTGGGCCTTGGTTTAGGGGGATTCTTGCCATTCTCGTAATGGCGGCTTACCTCTTGTACGTAGCTCGCTATGGCTTTAAAAAAGGCTCCCTATTCAGCCAAAAGCAAAAAGGAACCTCGGACCCATTAACCAGATCCGCCAGCTAACGATGTTTGTAAAATTAAATCCAGAGTAAAATTCTTGAGATTATCCAAATCATCAAGATCAGGACCAGGCCGTTTCTCTCTAATTTTGTTTTATATTTCTTTTTATAGAGGACATAGAGAATAATGATCGGCCCTACATAAGTAACGACGAATTCTAATAAAACCAATACCATCACCTCAAAAATATGGCTATCATTTGGCTTTGTATCACGAACTTAACTTTTATTACCGTTCTTTTTTGCATAGATGATCGACACTTCCATGGTACCAAAGAAGCGAGGTATTATCTGTTAAAAACCCATCCTATTCCATACAATAATCTGCCGAAATAAAAGAATCGCACATATGCGAAACAGCAGATGTGCAATCGTGACTTTTATGGGGTTCAAAGTGTTTGTAAAATGGGAAGAACATTTAGTTTCGGGTTAGCTGGCGGCAAACGCTCGGGGTAGATTCGAATCATCAACGTTCCAGAGGGTTTTCCAATCGTAGGGATGGACAGTAAGTGCAGAAAAGCAACTAATCAGACCATAATCCGCTGATTTCGCCCGAATAGATGCAAAAAGGCAACTATTTCATCTGTTTTCTCGAATTTCCGCCTCTTTATGAGAAAATAAGTGCGTGTACGTTACTATTTCGCGATGAAACGGAAAACGGAGGAAAATAAGTGCCGTTTTGCACTTGTTCGCCACATCGCTCCCTGGCCACCGTCCAATTTATAGGTCCAACCGTTACCGTTCAACTGATCGGTCCAACCGTTACCGTCCAATTGATCGGCCCAGCCGTCCGCCCCGCAGCTCACTTCTCCCGATCCCGCCAAGCGCACGTTTCCATAAGGAACGGCATGCAACCAAACGGAAAACGTCCAGAGGGAGCGGCCTTCCGAGGGATAGGAAACCAGTTGCAGCAAGCCCGGGCTATTTCCGCCAAAACGTAGAACAGTCCGCTTTATCCATGATATTAAATTCGATCATTTTCTCGAGTAAGAAGAAATCAACCGGACGATCCCACGGGAAGCGGAGCAGTTCCTTGGTGTGATCAATGCCGGCCTGCACGATCTCATCGGAAAAATGAATCATCCCGGCCCTTTCGGGAGAAGCCGCCATGTGCTTTTTGGAGACGCTAAAGCCAATAATAAAGGTCCCGTGATCGGTGAACATAGGCTGGTTCCACGCAATCTTTGGCTCCAAGGTGGGGAACTTCTCCATGACCCATGCCAAAACCTCTTCCATCTGAACCCGATGCTCCGGGTTGTCAATTTTGGCTAAATACTCGGCAAAAGCCTCCATTTGGCTCCCTCCCGAAATAAAGTTGGCTTCCATATAGCTATGTATGGCTGAATCTGCCAGAGCGGCGGGTGTGTTTAATTTCCTTATACATTTACGAATGCACCTCAAAATCCCTTCCGCCGAAAGGAGCGACCCGCCATGACCTGTCCCTTTTGCCAGCCGGAGGCCGATCCGGACCAAACGATTGTCCTCGAAAACGGTCTCTGCCGTTTCCTCCGAAAGCCTCAGCCGATTCTTACCGGCTCCGGGCTGATCGTGCCGAAAGCGCACCGGGAGACGGTCTTCGACCTTACACCCGAAGAATGGCAGGCCACGTTTGAGCTGCTCCAACAAGTCAAAGCCTTCCTCGACCGCGAATACCGGCCGGACGGCTACAACATCGGCTGGAACGCGGGGCAGGTCGGCGGGCAGGAGATTTTTCACGCCCACCTGCATGTCATCCCGCGCTTCGCGGATGAGCCGCTGGCGGGCAAAGGCCTGCGCTACTGGCTCAAGCAGCCCGGCAACCGGCGCCCCGGCGGCGCCGCTGGCGAAGGCGCCAGCGGAAGGTGAGGGTGCCAGCGAAGGCCAAGGCGCCAGCGGAAGGCGAGTGTGCCAGCGAAGGCCAAGGCGCCAGCGAAGGCGAAGGCTAATGTTAAGGCAGCGCCGTTAGCGGCTGAGGTATAGCATCGGCTGTACCAGCCGGAACGCGATCTGCTCCGGGGCCAGCGGCTCGCTGTAGTAAAAGCCTTGGGCGCTATAGCATTTCAGCTCCTTCAGCAGCGCCGCCTGCTCCTTGGTCTCCACGCCCTCGGCGACGATGGTCAGCTTGAGCTGCTTCGCCAGGGAAATGATCATTTCCGCAATGGCGCGGCTGTCTTCGTCGGTGGTCAGCTTTTGCACGAAGGAGCGGTCGATCTTCAAGCGCTCGATCGGCAGGTGGTGCAGGTGGCTGAGCGAGCTGTACCCGGTGCCGAAATCGTCCATCGACACGGACACGCCGGCCTGCTGCAGGGAGCGCAGCTGGGCGATGACATGCGCTTCGTTGTTCATCATGGCGCTTTCCGTGATTTCCAGCTCCAGCATGCGGGGATCGAAATCCAGCTCCCGCAGCAGCGTCAGCACATCCTCGCCCATGTCCGGCTTCATCAGGTGGATTTGCGACAGGTTCACCGCCACCGGCACGGTGTGGTGTCCCTGGGCCTCCCACTGCTTGACCTGGGTGCAGGCCGTCCGCAGAACCCACTGTTCCAGCGGGACGATGAACCCCGTCTCCTCGGCAAGCGGAATAAAACGCCCCGGCCCCAGCAGCCCGAGAAAAGGATGCTCCCACCGCACCAGCGCCTCCACCCCGGTAATCGCGCCGTTGCGGATGTCGTATTTGGGCTGATAGAAGAGCCGCAGCTGGCCTTTTTCCAGCGATTGCTCCAGGTCATGCTCCAGAATCATCTGCTCCTGGCTCGACTGGTCCTGCTGCGCGTCGTAGAACCGGTATTGGGCGCCTCCGTTTTCTTTTGCGGTGTACATGGCCATGTCTGCGTATTTCATCAGGGTTTCGGCGTCCAGCCCGTCGTCCGGGTAGCGCGCGATGCCGATCGACGGAGACAGCTTCACCGTGTGATACCCCACCTGAAAAGGCTGCATAAACTCGTCCACCATCCCGGCCGCCACCGCTCCGATCTCCTCCGGGTCCCGCAGGTTCGGCACCCACACCGTAAACTCGTCCCCGCCCATCCGGGCCAGCACGCAGGACTCGGGGAGGCGCTTTTGCAGCAGGACCGCTGCCCGTTGAATCACCTTGTCCCCAAACGCATGGCCGAACAGGTCGTTGATCCGCTTAAACCGGTCGAGGTCGATGAAAAACACCGAAAACGGCATCGACGTTTTCCCTTCCGCGTCCGTATGCAGGGCCAAAAGGTCCCGGAATGACCGCCGATTCGCCAGCCCGGTCAATTCGTCGTGGTAAGCCAGGTGGCGGATGGTTTGCTGATCGGTTTTGTTTTTGGTGATGTCTTTGAAAATGCTGTACGCCCCGACCAGCGCCCCTTCCACCACAATGGGCAAAGAGGTGAGCCAAAAGGACATCGCCCGCCCCCCGGCCAGCTCGATCTGAAGCTCGATGGTGCTCGACTTGCCGCCCAGCACGTGCCGGTAATGCCGCAGCGCCAGCTGGCGGAACTCCCCCCGAAACAGCTCGGAAAAATGCCGCCCGACCAGCTCTTTCCCGACCCGCTGCGCCAGAATTTCGGCCTGCCGGTTCAGCCGGGTGATGACGCCGTTCGCGTCAAACGCCAGCACGTAGTCGGGGTTATGCTCAAAAAGCGACATGTAATGCTGCTCGGTTTCGAGAAGCCGCCGGGCCTGGCGTTTTTGCCGGGCGTTGCTGAAGGTGTCGGGGAGCAGAGCCAGAAGGACGCAAACGAAAAGCATCCCGATAGAAGGCGCAAGGGAAGCGTACGGGCCCTGGGCCGTTTGGCCGAGCGGGAGGACGGAGAGGCCGCACAGGAACGGAATCGCCCCGAGCGCCAGCCCGGCGAGCAGGAGAACCGGGGCGGTGGCGCGCGAATAGAGCCCGTTTTCCCGGTTGCGGTTCGACAGGCTGAGCGTTTTGAGCAGGGCGAGGCAGAGGCAGAGGACGATCGCTCCCGTCAAAGCGACGGCCGCCGGTTCCCAGACGAGGGAGCCGCCAAAAAGCAGGACAAGATTTATGTAATCGAACAAAAGAATCGTGCCGGCCATGGCAAAGCCCGCCCGGAAGTAGAACCCGCTTTTGCTGCGCGGCAGCTCGGCGTACCAAACCCCGAAGGTCGTGGCGAGAAAGCACCCGAACCCGGTAAACACGAGGTGCAGCGCGTAGTTTCCAGACGCCAGCGGCAGATCAAACGAAAGCGGCGCCAGCGCATGCGTCAGGCTGAACGCCGCCGTCCCCGCCAGGAGTCTCCGATAGCGGGCAAAAGGGTGGCGCGGCCGGGTCTCCGCAAGGGAGCGGGGGGTGATGTTATAGGTAATCAGGGCTGCTCCAGCGACACTCGCCGCGAGGGCGAGGACGAGAAGCAGCCAGTTCATATGTAGGGGCGGCAAAAAGGGCATAGGGCGACGACCTCTTTCAAACGGCAATCTGGGCTGACTGGACAAGGGGGAAGGCGGGCAGACCAGGCCTTTTAACCTTTTTCAACCGGTAGGGAGGGTCTGAAACAGGTTTTGGGAAAATGGTATGACAAATTTCGCAGGAGGGGCGGGTGAAAAAATATTCGCTGTTTGGCTAACGGGGCGGCGGGCAGGCCGTGGTTGGGGGAATTCCGCCCATGGGGTATACTGCTGGTAGGACACTTGGACCGGAAAATGGAGGAACCGATATGTTGATACAATTGCTCGCCGTTGGCAAGCTGAAGGAAAAATACCTGGTGCAGGGCATTCAGGAATACGCCAAACGGCTCACGCCGTACGTGAAGTTCCAAACCCTCGAGGTGGCCGACGAAAAGGCCCCCGACACCATGAGCGACGCGGAAGTCCGCGCGGTCAAGGACCGCGAAGGCGAGCGCCTGCTCGCGCAGATCAAACCCGACGCGCACGTCATCGCGCTCGCCATCGACGGCAAGCTGCTCAGCTCGGAGGAGCTTGCCGCAGAGCTCGACCGGCTCGGCACCTACGGCTCGAGCCACGTGGTCTTCGTCATCGGCGGCAGCCACGGCCTCGCCGACGACGTCCTGCGCCGCGCCCAGCAGCGCGTCAGCTTCGGGCGCATGACCCTGCCGCACCAGCTCATGCGGCTGGTGCTGACCGAGCAGATTTACCGGGCAGTGAAGATAAATCGGGGGGAATCTTACCATAAGTAGGGCGAAATTTTTGTGGGGGAAGGGCGTAGAGGTGTTTAAAGAGGTTTGAGCGGGTAGTGTGGGGGATGGAACGTATGAGGCCCGAGTAGTTTGGTTTAGAGCTAATCGGGCCCATTTGATGCCTCTGTTTGAAACATTTATTTGCTAATTACAACATTACAACTAGATGTTAAGTTATTATTGTGAGTATGCGTAAAGAATCTACGACTCCATGCCTGCATCATCGATAAATCCATATGGTAGTCCCTTTGATCCGTCACCATCAAATTCTGCAATAACATTTGACTGAGGTAAGAATTCTGGGTAGCCGTTGTTTATGATAATTAGCTGTAATTGTTCAGGGTTATCCTGTTCCATTTGAATGAAGTAACGGATGATAGAATTATAAATCTTTTCATCTTTGAATTGTTCCTCATCTTGATTTGGGTCGGCACCAAGGTTTTTTCGAGGAGTATCGATAATTAGTAGCCCGGGGTGGTTATTATCTTCTTTAATTCCGACCAATAAGATACTCAAATAATAAGCCATAGTTATCAACGTTACCGATCCCAAACTTCCTATATCATCATATTTTCTTCCTCGTACATAGGGTAAGTAATCTTTACCTATATATGCATTGGACAATTTAGGAAAGTTAAAGGACTTCAATACATTTTCGTACATACTACTTAAATCATTTAATACTGCTTCCTTATCCTTGTTGCTTCCCTCAACTTCTTTTATTCGTTTACGGAGCTTTTCTAGGAGTTTATGTTCTTCTCCTAGCTTAATCGTCATTACATGAAATTCGTTCATGACTCTTAGTGTTCGATCTAATTCTCTAAGTTGGTTACTTCTCTCACCAATCTCTAAGTTAAGGCGTTCAATTTCTTCTACATAAGGACTTACATATTCTTTTCTCAAATGATTGAGTTTTGCTTCAAGAATAATCAACTCTTCTTTTTGAGCTTGTTTATTTTTAATTAGGGTGGTGTGTTGTTCGCTCTGTTCATCAATAAAGGAAGACAGTTTAGTGAATCGAATTTTTAATCGGGTTAGTTCACTTTTATAAACTTTGATCTCTTCCTCCGAGAGACTTCCTAGGTTACTCCCACATAGTTCGCAACCACTTTCACGTGGATGTAATTCATTAAGGCAGGAAGGACAGATTTCAAATTTGTACCGATTCAGTGAAACGGATCCTTCTAACAAAAATTCGATTTTTTCCATTTCGCTCCGATATTGATTGCGCAACAGCATTAATTTGTTGATATACTGTTGCTGTTCAAGAATTTCCTCAGACAATCTCTCAATTGCAAATCTTTTTTGCATAATAAACTCTTCTAGTTCAGAGCCTGGTAATAATGTATTTCGTTTTGTGTTAGACTTTAATTCATAGAGATTTTCTTTGTCGCGGGAAATTTGTTCCTCAAGGCTCTTTTTTTGAGATTGGTATTCTTCGTGATCTAGCATATTGAGGTTTTTTAAGAATTCGAGAACGCCTTGTCTCTTCTTATTAAGATCTTCAATTAATTCTGCTTGTACTTTTGCTTGTGCTTTTAATTCAGACAATAAGTTATCAAAAATATTGAATATAATTTCAAATGTCGGTTTCCGTTTAAGACTAGATCCCCAAATTTTTTCCTTCATGAGATCTTCACTATCAATTTCTGTTTGTTTCAAATAGCAGAATTTATAAATGTCTCTAAAGCTAAATGTTTGATTGGCTACTTTGATTTTGAAGAAACCAAGCTCATTTAATAAGAAGCTCGATAGGGAACTTTCGTTGGCTGGTGAGTCAATAGGTAAAAGGTCAAAATCTGAACTATATCTCTCTTCGTCATTTAAAAATCGATAAAGCTTGACGGGTCTATCGAAATCAAAGAGAGGACGCACGATTTTGAATGTGTTGCCCCCAATTTCGATCTCAAGCTCAACTTCCGTGCAGTTCTGTCTCACCTCAATATAATCTTTATGCTTTTTATAGCCCAAAGCGTAGTTAATCAGTTCAGCAATTGTAGATTTTCCAGTTGATGTTGGTCCAGATATGTAATTTAACCCTCTCTTAAATTTAAGGGTATAATTTTTCTTTAAACCAACTAGAGTTAAGCACTTTATAAACATTTTTTCAATCACAGAGTTATTCCTTCCGCTTTTTGTTGTTTTTGATAAAGGCTTTTGGAAACAATATCAAGCTCAATTTTAGTGTCGCTTAGCCTTGAGATGTGTTTCTTAATATATGTAGCTACGGACTTCAAACTGTGAGAATATGAGGATGTCATTTCTTCAGTTATCTCAATTCCATTTGCAGTAATGTTATAAATAAACTCATTGCTGGAGATGTCCCTTGAAACGAGTCGTTTTGCGATTAAATACCTTAGGTATTGCTGGTACTCTTCCCGGTCAGGCTTCCAGTGGTAGTAAGAGTAATAGTCATAATAACTAAAAGCATGTATTAGTTCTTTATCATCAATCATAATGCTGGGATATTTCATATAAAAGTCGAACAACATAATCTTATCGAGGGTGATTTTTATTGATTTTTGGTTGGAAAAAAATGATAAGAGGACAAGAATACGAGAAACATGAAGGATAAGTTCCGAATTAATCTCCGTCTTTTTGGTCATCGGTAATCCCTCCTTTAGCTTTACGATATTCCATTAGGTTACGTTCATAATTTTTTACCCATCCGACTTTACATTCGTCTGCCCACTGATGTAATATACCCTTTTTAGCGTACAGACTAACGTTGATTCCAGTTGAAAGTGAGTTAGTGTGATGATCTTCTACTCTTTCGTACACACTTGAGAGTAAATCTGTGCCATCCTTTTCATCCTTATATCTCACGTATTTGGTGTACCACAAGCTTCGGATATCTTCCTTTAACCGATTTAATTCACTGATTTCCTTTTTAACTGTCTTGCTTTTTACTATATTTGTAAGTATTTCGGCATGATAAAATTCCTTTTGGCATATTTCATGCTGCAGTATTTGCGCAGCTTCCAGCTTTTCAATAAAGACAAAATCCTTATAATCGCCCTCACTGGGTTGGTAAGTATAAGGGTCAATAAATTCATAAATCTCGATTTCAAGCTCTTCAAGTAACCCGGCAAACTTGGTAAGACCAACTGCTCCAAGAGAAATAGCCTTTCCTTTTTCCATAGCCTCTGTGAGTAGTACACCTACAAGTTGACCACTTACCAATAAAGGTGCCCCAGAAAGGCCAGAGAAATCTTCAATCTTTGATTGATGATCTAAGTCAATATTCCAGTCGTACGGATTATATACATCATCTTCTAGCAATCGTGATATTTTATTCTTAGTCCATTGTCCAGTAGACCACTTAACTGCAGGATAACCGAAAGTTTCGAACTCATCGTCCGCTTCTATAGGGTGGTTGGAAAAGGTTAGATATGCTTTATCTATTGGTCTATCCAGTTCAAGAATTACAACCGGTCCTACTGTTTTGGTTTGAACCGGTATGGCATTGCGAACATCACGCTCAGAATTAATATTTAAAAATTCCAAGGTGATATTTATCGTATTGTCCTTTAAGAAACGCGCGATATTATGCGTTGCAGTGAGTGCGCGATTAGGCGAGATCAAGAAAGCTGTCCCTTTGTCACACTCTTCATCTTTCCCGCATATTAATCTACAAACAGAAAATTCCACATTGCTTTTTGTATGCCACACTATTGCTATCGACCTCTCATAGTTCAATTATTAAAGATTGATTATTATCCGGAAAAATAAAAGAATAATTATAATTTGACCCTAGAGAAGAATTATTTAAAGAGTCGGAATTTCCTGTACGATAATTACAATATATATTGACCTTATTACCTGGTGATGATCGATTAATAAGTTTAGCCAATGTACTTAAGTTTGGATGACCATGTTTGGAGCCATCAGTGGAAGTAACATAATTAGAGCATTTAATGAGATCTAAGAGGCGAGAATTTGTATTTTTGGAACTACCATGATGCGATATTTTAACTAAATCAAAATGTAGAGGAGTCCCTTTCTCATCGGCCAGTTTCTGTAACTGGTCAGTTATTAAATCTGAGTGTGAATCACCTAAAAAAAGTAGGTTCCTACCCTCGATTTCTAAAATGAAGGCAACTGAGGATCCATTTGTTACTGATTTGTCCATAATATCATCGACTGAGACAAGCTCTTCAAAGCTAATTGCCTTTTTCGAAATTGGCTTGATACTATGTTCGGTGGGCCCATCTTCTTCCATAAGCAAGCTGAACTCTAGGGCATCATCGAAAATTGTATCAGAGGTAAACGAAAAATTATATTTAAGCTTTCTTAATTCCTTCTCCCATTTGTTAGATAGGGCACTCAATTTCTTGGAGTCCGGTGACAGAAGCTTAATTGTAAAATTAGCAAACGGGATACTTGACTGGAAATCAGAATTAATTGCCTCACCTTGAGAAGATTTATTCCAACAGTAACCACCTGATAAGAGTAGCGCGGCAAGTGTTGAACCCTGTTTTGCGCTAATGTCTTTGGATTCATTACTGGAACGCTGCCCAGATAACTTACCTGCTGTAATCATACTTCTGAGAATTTCAGTTTCTGCAACTCCAATAGTGCCGTTTTTCGGAAATTGGAGGTGTCTATAACTGTTGTGCCAAACTTGATCTATAGGAATTATTGATGGATTCAAATTATTTCCATTATCTGCAAGGAACTCTATTGCTCCTTCTATATGGTCACGATCTATATGTGTAACGACAAATAAATCAATCCTACCTTGATTCAATGCTAATGTTTTAAGACGTGGTTTTAAATAATCATGGTAGGTATCATCAACACCTGCATCTATTAAGATGTTGTTATTTTTAGTAGATATGAGAATGCAATCTCCTTCTGAAGCTGGAAACACCTCAATCTTTACCGGGTTCGGCATAGTTCATCTCCATTTAGCACAACATTTGTGCGCAATCAACTGTAAACATCTCAATTCTAACAAATTAACCTGTTATTTGTTGTCGAATTATGTAAGGTAAATCCACTAAAGTTTAACTGGCTGCTTTCTGTTTACATAATGAATGTGTTGGAAATAAGTAAATAAATATTATTCATCTGTAACGTTTGATTCCGATTCTAGTCGCTTTCTGACGGAATCGAATACTTTTTTTACAGCATACTTCCATTCTTTTTCGTAACTTATTGGATCAATAAGATTATGAAAACTGAACCCTATAACTCCTTCTTTACCTTGCATTGATTTTCCTATAATAATTTCAGCAGGGTAAGCAGTAGATAAGACTTTTAACAGGTCTGCAAGGAGGATCTTTTCATTCAGAATAAGGAACTCTCGATCAGATTCATCTAATGCAAATACCATTCTATGCTCCCGGACTTTCTTATAAGTCGCCCCGAACATCGTAACTTTTCTAATTTCCTGATCCCTGAAAGGTTTAACCGTTATGCTTTTCATTTCACGTTGAATTTCATCAGGTACCCATGTACGTAAGTCATCGCTATAGAGAATACGGTCAACCACCCAATCCCACGCTTTGAGCTTTAGAGATTGTTCAATTTTTTGATCTGTCTCTACACGTATATTTTCTTTTACAACCTCTTTTAGCTCTTGATGGAAAGTTTCGGCAGTTGTATTTATCAAATTAGTTTGGAGATTGGAAAAGTAATCCGGGAAATGCAACCGTAAAGCTCGAAACGAAAAGGTATTGTCGTCAAATGCCCGTGGAGCTAATTCAAGGAAGTTGATGTTATTATCAATTAACCAATGCTGTTTTTCTTGCTCCATTTCGTGAGTTACAACAATCTCGAAAACGAAACCCTTCTCTGAAATACCGCTCTGTATATCAATATCGTATAACAGCATAAATACGTCAGCTATATATGGCCCAATAGCTTTTTCAACTATTGCTCCACGACTTTTGTAAAATGAAGTTAGAGAGAGAAGCGACAAAGGATATTCCCTTATTCCAAGACTAAGCAAAATGCCTTTTAATTTAGGGGGCAAGATTTCCACAGGGACATGGATCGCAATATCAAATTTGTTTTTAATACAGTATGCGAGATAGTGTTTTGCATTAAAGTGCAGGAGAGTTTCATCATTTGCTGAGCAGCTTGTCCCTGGAAAATGAGCAAAATGATGCTGACGTTCCTGTCCTTTTTTACTTTGAACAGGAGCTAGGCAGAAGGGACAGGTATATGATTTTGAACGGTCTAATCGTTCGCTTATATGACGGAATATTTTATTATCTTCCAGAGCTATCGCTAGTTTAATCGACATGTTGCACCTTCCAATATTGGTTAATGGTAACAATAGTAACATTTTAGTATGGAAGATGCTTTATGAAAAGATGAACTGCTACCAAAAATAAGCATATATAATAATCCTGATACCAAGGTAATCAGCTAAATTTGAAAGGAGACCACGATTTCACCCAAAAGCAACCTCTATCCAACTTGGACGGAGGTTGCTTTCTTTGTTTTGCATCATTACAAACTCAAAGTGTATAGGAGAATGAGGATGAACCACACGAAGCAGCAACGATTATTGGATTTTCTCAAACAAGAATTTAGCCCGGACAATACGATTCACTTGTTAGCCGTTTCCGCGGCGGAGCAATTACATGACGAATATGACCCTGCAACTACATTAAAGGTCCGTATAGCCCTGACTTTTCAAGAAGGTGCGAATGTAAATCCTTATTTCGATGGCACCGACGTGTTTGTATGCATTACGGAAGCAGACATCCGATTTACTAAAGAGGATGAGTGGGCAGATGGACCTCCGCTAAGGGAAGGTAGCCCGATTGAACTTGCTCTCGGTTGGGTGTCGGAATTAGATCCCCCCATTTTTGTATCTCCAGAGGCCCAAAAAGCGGCTCTAAGAGATCAATCAACGTCAGCTGACGCAGACGTTTGCTGCTCAGAGACTCGTGATACTGAAGAATAGTTTACCGGGCTTACTTCACCCAGAATGGCTGTGAAAAGATGTCAGAGCAAGCAGCCGGAAAGGAGGTGAGGATCGATGACGAATCCACTTGAGAATTATCAAGAGCTTGTTGAGGAAGAAGATAATTTAATCAACCGAATTGAAACATGCAAAGAGACGATCGACGCGGTATTGCAGACGCTTTACGACAAAGACGGTCCTGTTCATGTTCAAACTGTCCGCGATATATTGAGTGCTATGCACGAAGTCCAAGTCAAACTCGAACGCGAGCTGCTCATTGTTCAGGCAAATAAAAAGCTTACGGCCCGTCATATGGACCATAAGCCATCTCAATTTACTTAACGCTATCGTTCCATTCCAGTACCGCTTTTACAACCTTCAAAGCCTTAGCGTGCTCCTGCACCGGCCTCCTCGATAGCAATCCTATTATTTCCCCCAATGCGTCTGTTTGATCGGCAGGGTCGATTAACCGAAATAACTCCTCTAGTGACATGGACAGCCCCTCGGCGATCTTCTTCAGAGTAAAAACAGAAAGGCTTTTTTCGCCGCGCTCAATCTGGCCGATGTAGTTCGAGTTTAGCTCGGCCAATTCTCCTAGTTTCTCTTGTGATAATCCTTTCTCCGTACGAAGCTCTCGGATTTTATCTCCTACTATTTTTACAAACGCTTCCGCAGCTTTTTGGTCGCTCTTCGCCTTATGAACCAGGTAATGTATTTACGGAACAGGCAAGCGATCCATCTAGGGACAATACGTGTTGGAAGAAGTATCTCGATGAAAAGGTCCGAGTCAACTCGAAGTATATAATGGGTTGATAGCTCTATAATCGGTACTATCCCTGAGTTCTTACTTCTGTTATACAAAGCCTTCGTCATATTAATTGTCTGTCAGTGGCAGGAAACTGTCATAAATAGTCGAACTCATGTAGAGTAAAATTGTATATGAACCACAACAGATAAAGGACCAACTAATGAATAGAGGAACATTGGGTGAGGTATCATGAAATTATTGTTTAAACTCTTACTTTGGCTTTGTTTTTGGCCAATCCTGCTCATTGTGAAACTGATCCAATTGCCTTTAAATGGCGAGCATAAAAAACAAGCAGCCGCGCAGATGACTTCTCGCGGAAGCAAGGGAACGAACATTCAATCACCCACTTTGGAAATGCACCGACCATCGGCACCTAAAAAAGAAGTGATTTCACCTCCCGAGCCGCGCTGTCCACATTGTGGGTTTCTGATCGATCCGCCTCCTCAACGAAACCGAAAATGCCCGAACTGCAAGGAGCAGATATTTGTTCGTACCGATCGTGTGAGTGGACACAAGATATTACTCGACGAAGTGGGCAAAGAACGGTTTGAGCAAGAGCGGAAGACCATTGCCGATCAAAACGCCTTGAAGAATCACCTGGGCAAGCTAGGCGTATCCGACGAGGAATTTGAGAAGCGCAAAAAAGCCCAACCCGGCTATTCCGAATCAGATATATTGTGGGGCTTATTTAATGAGCGATCTATGGATTATGCCGTAAAGGGTGACTGGGGTCTATACCGGAATGTGAGGCTCTGCATGGGTGAACACTTGATGCGCGAGAAGCGCTACAAGGGCGCTCTCGAAATGTTTATGGAAGTAACGACTCTGGATGTAAACGGCCCATCCAATGGCGGATACGGCGCTCCATTCCGTCCGAAAGATTTTGGATTCACTGCACCTGGGGTTATTAGTTACATACTTAGACTGCGTGATGATGATGGAATGACCAAAGAGGAGTTTAATGCGGTGTGCTTTGCTAAAGTAGAGCAGGTTTCATCCAATTTTAAACTCCCGTTATCACCGCAGCAGACGTGGCGTCTGCTTGAGAAGGATATTGAGAAAGCGGAATCGTTTGGGAAATAATTATTGAGTGGTGATTTTTGGTGTCCAAAGTTAAAAATCAGCATTTTGTGCCTCAATCATATCTAAAGCGTTTTTCAATCAATGAACAGCTTTTTGTTTATGACAAAACAATAAATAAGGCTCCTTATAAGACAAACATAAGGAATGTTGCTGCTGAATCATATTTTTACGATATCCCCGAAGATATTTTTAATCAGACAAAAGATCAGTTTCCTCCAGAGTATCAGGACATTCAATTTATTGAAAAGGAGTTTAGTAAGCTAGAACGAGATTTCGACTCTTTGCTAAATAATTTTTGTACCAGGTACGCCCTTACTGCAGACCCTTTTTTCAAGAAGGCATTATTCAATGAAGATCGTCAAAACCTAGCAATGCACTTGGTTATTCAACACTTACGTACTCGCGACTCAAGAAGACAAGTCTCAGAAATGAAAAAAACAATCGCACAAATGATATTTGATCTGGAAATGTACAGCGAGGACAAAAATTACAAGCCAGGGGAATTTTTTATTGAACTAGACCCAGCACATGCGGTTATTGATCAATTATCGTTCATATTCGACCCCGAGAAATTAATAGAGTTCGCATCTGCACTTAACTCGCATATTTGGTTTGTTGGCGTTAATCTAACTGACCATCCATTCTACACGTCAGATGCACCTTTGGTAAAAAGGGCGCATATGCCTGAGGATTTTATGAGCCACAGTGGATTGGCTTCTAGAGGAATAGAACTGGCGTTTCCGGTTTCGAACAAATTGATTCTTACTCTGTGTGAGCGTGGCTATCATAAAGCTGTAGAGCCGATTGAAAACTTATTCTTTCCTATTTATGAGCCCGAAGTGATAAAATACTATAATTCCATGCAAATAATTGGATGCGAACGCCAAATATACTGTTCCCAAAACAAATTTACTCTGATTGATGAGTATAAGAAAAAGGATTCAACCGTTTTACGTGAGAAAGACTATAGCGTTCAAGTCAATGGTGGTCCTTTCGGAGGCAGACATACACAACGAAAGCAAAAAAAGGGGTCACTTTGACCAGAAGGGAGCTGCCGCGGCAGTTCCTTTCGCATTTTTAGCCGTTATAGTGTATAAGCTGAACCGTATCACAAGTAGAGGCCAAGGTCATATTCCGGAAAGTTGAGAGTGCTGTAAGGGAAATGGGTCCATAAACTTATTTTCCTGCGTAAACACAGAAAAACGCAGTGTTCAGTTTGCTGCGTTCTTCATGGTCAAATCGGGAATTTCACTCATCCCATTATTTTTTGGATAATTTTGTCGAATGCCCGGTCGCTGACGAGCCGTTTCAAAAAAACGGAAGGTTTTGCTGCAGACCCGACAAGATAGCGAGTTTTTGGCTTTCGAGCTGTCACGGCCTTTCCGATAGTATTTGCAATCACTTCAGGCTTTGTAAGGCGGTTGCCGGAATACAGTTTCATCATAGCGTCAGCTGTGCGGCTTGCTTGTGCGGAATATACGCCCTTGGAGGAAGATTGCTTTAGATGCTCCGATGCAATGAAACCCCAGTCTGTTTTAATAGCCCCTGGTTCTACTACAATTACGTCAACTCCAAAGGGTTCCACTTCCATTCGCAGGCAGTCGGAGAAGGCCTCCACGGCAAATTTGGTGGCGTGGTACCAGCCGCCAAACGGCGTGTAAACCTTTCCGCCCATGGAGGATACATTCACGATTTTACCGAACTTATTCTTGCGCATAGAAGGCAGCACAAGTTGGGTCATTCGTGCAAGACCGAACAGGTTAACGTCTAGCTGATGACGTGCTTCTTCCATCGGCACATCTTCGATTGCGCCGTATGAGCCATATCCGGCATTGTTGACCAGTACATCAATGCGGCCTTCCTTGTCCAGAATTTGATTCACGCAGGAAACCATGGAATTCGTGTTAGTTACATCGAGCTCCACTGTGTTAACGCCTGAATCGGCAAGGTGACGCATTTTGCCTGTCCGGCGGGCCGCTTCATAAACGGTATATCCTTTTGCGCGCAGTTCCCATGCGGTTGACAAGCCAATACCGGACGATGCGCCTGTAACCAAAGCCACTTTTTTGTCCATTATGAGCCTCCGAATTATAATTGACATAGTGTCAGCAAATGCATTGTAGCAATTAACTGACACCGTGTCAACAGCCCTTTTGAAATTAAACGATGCTGTGTTATCATAAGGCAAAAGGAGACCGTACGATGGATTTTGTGAGAGCAAGGACTCAGGAACAGATAACCAGTCGACAAGAGGAAATCATCAATGCCTGCGACACTCTATTCAGTCAAAGTGGATATGATGGAGTAAACTTTAAGGCAATTTCAGAGATGACCTCTATTACACGCCCGACTATTTATAACTACTACACTACGAAAGATGAGATTTTGCTGGATCTTCTGAAGCGGGAAATGCTGCGTTGGCAGGCATGCCTGATGGAAGAGATAAACTCCACCGCCAACATGACAAAGGAACAATATAGCACCTTCTTGACGAAAATTTTGTCATCGCATGATAAGATGTTGAAGCTGTTCTCCATCCTCTTTACATTTCTCGAAAACAACAGTCGCATTGAGAAGCTTTCAGATTTCAAAAACGAAATCATAAATGTTCAGGGCACTGTCGCTGCAAGCGTAGACAAATATTTTCCTGCTGCGGCTGCAGAAAACAAGGCTATCTTCCTATCGGCGTTTTTTGCGTATATTATTGGATTGTATCCCATGTCCCATTTGACGCAAAAACAGCTTGAGGCCATTCAACGGGCCGGGGTTGATTACGCTGAGCCGGATTTTCAATATATGTGTTACCACGGAATATTACTTCTGTTGTCTGATTTGTGAGAAGATCAACACGAAGGAATTACAAAGAAAGGGCCATCCGCTCAGGATGGCCCTAAAACTTGCCGTTACAGACAGCGCGGAGAACCTTATCTCAAGGAAGCACATAGTCGGCGTTTAAGGAAGGCAAGTACATCTTGTCGGTTTGTATAATTTTGTACATGCCAAATCAGGATGGAAGCAGGACCGAGTTGCTTCTGTTCCCTGTTAGTGCAAGGGGCTGAAATGGATTCTAGGCCGTCTGATGTTAAGTTTACGGGCAGGATAGTTCAATCGTTTCTCGAATACTATCGGAGTTCCAAGGCGTATCCACCAGACAACACCATGTTCAAGTATCGGGGCTATCGCCCTCGGTCTGCCCGAGGGATTTCGGAATTAGGCACCCTGAAAATAACGCAACTTCATATTCTGTGGTACCCGCCGGGGCATGGGTGGCTAACGGTTGCCACAGCGCTT